>NZ_QLTL01000020.1:0-101320 GCF_003269045.1 Pseudomonas sp. URMO17WK12:I7
CGGCTGGAACAACACATTGCCTATCTGAAGGGTGAAATTCGAGCGCTGGAACAGGAGATCGCACAGCAGGCAGCAGCTTTGCCTGATGATCGTGTCAAACAGCTCACGCAAGTCAAAGGAATTGGTCTGATTACTGCCGGAAAGCTGATGGCCTTGCTGCCAGAGCTGGGTCAGGTGGATAAGAAGGAAATTGCCGCCTTGGTCGGTGTTGCGCCATTCAATCAGGACAGCGGCAAGCAGTCGGGCAAGCGTTCAATCTGGGGTGGGCGCTCACAAGTCAGGCGGGCGCTCTATATGGCCTGTTGGGTGGTGATCCGGCATAACAAAGACTTCAGCGAGCGTTACAACGCGCTGCGAGCGCAGGGGAAATGCGCGAAGGTAGCAGTGGTGGCGTGCATGCGGGTATTGATAGTGCGGCTGAACGCGATGCTCAAGACTGGAACGCCCTGGCAGGAACAGGTAGTTCACTCATAGGATCCAGCCTTGCTGGCGATGCCTGACAGCGTCGGGCTCGGGGCGCTACGCGCCCCATCGCTGGCAAGGCCAGCTTCCATAAGAAGACAGTTGCTCCCACAGTGAAATCACAGCCCTTGCGGGCAGCGCTGTACCTGTGGGAGCCGGCTTGCCGGCGATGGGCCGCAGCGCGGCCCTGATGGCTTAGAAGGTCGCCTTGACCTGCAGGCCAACCACCAGCGCGTTGTCGATGTCCTTCCCGGAGAACGCCCCTGGCTCGATGATGTACTGCACATCCGGGCGCAGGTTCAGCCACGGCGTGGCCTGGTAGCCATAGCTCAGTTCGATCAGCTGCTCGGCATTGTCGATGTTGGGGAACTGCTGCCCGGCATTGAATGCAGCGTCTTCCAGCACATCACGGCTACGCGGGTTCGGCACGGCGCGGCCATAGCCCAGGGCCACGGTATCGCGCGGGCGGCCTTCGAACGGCTTGTACAGCACCACACCAGCGCCATACCACTTGGTGAACGGCGAGGCGGCCTCGCTCGATGCCGAGTATTGGCCAAAGGCGTGCAGGCTGCGGCCTGGCGAACCGGCGTCGTTCCATACTGCCTGGTCGACCAGCAGGTAATGGCCACCGCGACCGGACACTTCCTTGGTGCTGTCGACGCGCTTCACGTCGGAGCTGTCGTAGTAGTAACCCAGCTTGTATTCACCCGGCAGTTCGCCCTGCAGCTTGTAAACCAGCTCCACGGGTACCACGGTACCGGTAGTGTGCTTGGGCCCCAGGTGCCAGGCTCGGCTGGAGTTGCCATTGCTTTGCGGGTCGACGTTGAACGCCGCCACACGCAGCTGCCAGGATGGTGACAGGTCGTACTTCACGCGCACGCCGAGGTGGGCGTTGGGGTAGTTGGTCCAGCCGCTGCCGCCAGACATGTTCAGCGGGTGGCCGCAGAAGCCGGCGTTCATGAAGTTGCACAGGATGCCGCTGTCCAGGCCGCCGAGGTCGTTGCCCATG
The DNA here is from genome assembly GCF_003269045.1 of Pseudomonas sp. URMO17WK12:I7. Taxonomy (NCBI): domain Bacteria; kingdom Pseudomonadati; phylum Pseudomonadota; class Gammaproteobacteria; order Pseudomonadales; family Pseudomonadaceae; genus Pseudomonas; species Pseudomonas sp. URMO17WK12:I7. Next base: position 1,472 of record NZ_QLTL01000020.1, read on the forward strand.
GCCATGTAGCCGAGCTTGACGTTGAGTGCCGGGGTGAACAGGGTGCGCTCGTAGCTCAGTTCGGTCAGGCGGGTGTACAGGCCACCGTAGTTTTCCTGGATCGGCAGGCGGTTGCCGACCAGGTCTTCCGAGGCGCTGTTGCCGCGGCGGTCGTTGATGGTCAACTGGACCTTGCCGCCGTTTTCCAGGCCGTACAGCTTCGACAGGTCGAACTGTGCGCCGAGCTTGATGTTCTGCGAATAGCGCGCCGAGCGGTGCAAACCGCCGTGGGCGTTGTAGGCGGTTTCACCGCTGTAGTCGCCGGTGATCTTGACGCCGTCTTCCTCGAGCTGGTGACGCAGCCCGCCCCAGTCACCGGTCATGGTGCTGCGGTTCAGCAGGTCGGCGTCGGCCAGGGCAGACGTGCTGGCCAGGGCCAGTAGCAGGGTTGGGGTAATGCGGATAGCGGATGGCATTGCTGTGTCTCGTGTTGTTTTCGGGGGCCATTCGCGAACAAGCCCGCTCTCACAGGGATCAGGAGAGAACCTGTGGGAGCGGGCTAGCCCGCGAATGCAGCGACGCGGTCTTACGGCAGTGCGTAAGAAATCACATAGTCGCCACGATCAGTCGACTGGCGTGCACCGCCAGCGGTGATCACCACGTATTGCTTGCCGGTTTTCGGCGAAACGTAGGTCATCGGGCCGCCCTGGCTGCCCACAGGCAGGCGGGCTTTCCAGATTTCGTTACCGTTGCTGCTGTCGTAGGCGCGCAGGTAGAAGTCCTGGGTGCCGGCGATGAAGACCAGGCCGCCTTGGGTCGACAGGGTGCCGCCGAGGGTCGGCAGGCCGATCTTGATTGGCAGATGCATGCGGATGCCCAGGGGACCGGTGTCTTCCACGGTGCCGACCGGTACCTGCCAGGCGATCTGGCGCGACTTCATGTCGATGGCGGTCAGGGTACCGAATGGCGGGGCCTGGCAGGGAATGCCGGCAACCGACAGGAAGCGGTTCTTGTTCACCGCGTACGGGGTGCCCTTGAGCGGCACGGCGCCCATGCCGGTGTTCAGCGCTTCGCCACCGGATGCGGCGTCACCTTTGTTCTGCGACGGGATCATCTGGATCCACAGGCCCAGGCGCATGTCGTTTACGAAGATGAAACCATGTACCGGGTCGGTGGAGATGCTCCCCCAGTTCATGCCACCCAGCGAACCTGGGAAACTCAGCGACAGGTCGGTACCCGGCGCGGTGTACAGGCCGTCGTAGCGCATCTTCTTGAAGTCGATACGGCACAGCAGCTGGTCATACGGAGTGGCACCCCACATGTCCGATTCGCTCAGGGTTTGCGCGCCGATCTGCGGCATGCCTACCGATTTGGGCTGGGTTGGGGAGTACGGCTCGTTGGGGATGTTGCTTGGCTTGACCGGTACTTCGTCGACCTGGGTCAGCGGTTTGCCGGTGGCACGGTCGAGTACGTAGATCTGCCCGGCCTTGGTGCCGATCACCACCGCAGGCACGGACTTGCCGTCGTCCTTGGTGAAGTCGATCAGGCTTGGCTGCATGGGCAGGTCGAAGTCCCAGAGGTCGTTGTGCACGGTCTGGAAGACCCACTTCTGGTTGCCGGTGGTGGCATCCAGGGCCAGTACGGACGCGCCGTAGGTGTGGTCCAGCTTGTTGCGTTCAACGCCATAGATGTCGGTGGACGACGAGCCCATTGGCAGGAACACGGTGTTCATCGCCGGGTCGTACGACATCGGTGCCCAGCTGTTCGGGGTGCTGCGCACGTAGGTGCTGTCACCTTCTGGCGCCTTGCGGTCTTCCGGGTTGCCCGGGTCGAAGGCCCAGCGCATTTCACCGGTGATCACGTCGAAACCACGGATCACGCCGCCAGGCATGTCGGTCTGGACGTTGTCGGCGACGCGGCCGCCAACCACAACGGTGGTACCGGCCATCAACGGTGCGGAAGACAGCTGGTAGTAGGAGTCCGGCACGTCACCCAGGCCGGCCATCAGGTTGACCTGGCCGTTGTTGCCGAAGCCCTGGCAGAACTCGCCGTTGTCGGCGTCGACGGCAATCAGGCGGCCGTCGATGGTGTTGGTCAGCAGGCGGCGCTGGCAGTTGGCACCGGGCGCGACACTACCGCCGGTGATCGGCGAGCTGTTCGGCTGGGTCGGCTGGGCGATCGCGGCAGTGGCGTCGAAGTAGGCCATGCCACGGCAACGCTGCCAGACCTTGGACTGGGCGTTGATCGCGTTCTTCCACAGCTCTTTGCCGGTGTCGGCGTCGAGGGCGATCAGGTTGTTGTGCGGGGTGCAGATGAACACCTTGTTGCCGATCTGCAGCGGGGTCAGCTGGTCTTCGGCACCGTTGCCGTCACTGATGGCGACGTCACCGGTGTGGTAGGTCCAGGCCACCTTGAGCTTGTTTACGTTGTCCCGGTTGATCTGGTCCAGCGCGGCGAAGCGGCTGCCACCCTCGGTGTTGCCGTAGTGGGCCCAGTCTTTCTGCTCCTTGCCGGTTTCTACCGGGGTCATGCCCGGGCCTTTGCCGGTAGGGGCAACGCTTGGGTGGGCGACGAACATGTTGCCAGCGGCGATCACCAGCACCACGGCTAGCACGCCGGCGATGCCGTAGGCACCGCGGCCGGCGCTGGCGCCATTGGCGCGAGCCAGCATCGGGTAGACCAGCGCCACCACCATGCCGATCGCGGCGAACATGAACAGGCGCGAGAACAGCGGCCAGAACACCAGGCCAGCGTCGATCAGCGCCCAGATCGCGGTACCGACCAGAAACGCCGCATACAGCCAGGCGCCGGCCTGCTTGCGACGGGCGATGAGAATACCGGCGATGGCCATGGCCAGGCCGCCGATCAGGAAGTACCAGGAACCGCCCAGCCCGGCGAGCTTGACGCCGCCAGCAGCCAGGAGGAGGCCAAGCAGGGCGACGATTACGCCCAAACCGACCAGGATGATGTTTGTGGCGCCAGAGGCGCGCGGTGTTTCGTTCATGCCAGGGATCTCAGCAGGTGGAATGTGCGCAGTTTAAGCCCTTAGCTTGCTAATTAACAAGTTAGTACATAATTTTATGAGACTGATTGTCGCAGGGCTGAACTTGCGAAGATGTGGCAAAAAGTTTAGATCATGCGCCAAAAAATGCAGTGAACAGGGTGCTTGAGCGGCATGTGAATGTGACGGCTTAGACTTTTGTAGCATGAACGAAGGGTGTTTCAATGGCTCGGCCATGGAGTGCCGATGCCATAAAACACTGCAAGCCAGATGGTCGGCTGCCCCTGGGCAGTCCATTCCACGCGGTGCCGGCAACGCGCAGGGATGTCCAGGCAATCGCCAGGCACCAGCAGGCGGGTGTAGGCCTCATGCTCAAGACGGAGCCCCGCGCTGCCGGCCAGCAACATGATCCATTCGCCTTCGGCCTGGTCGTACCAGTAGCCGGGCGGGCTCGCCTGACCGCAGGAAACAATACGTTCCACGCGCAAGCCAGGGCGCTGCAGAAGTGCATCGACCCGCTCGCCAGCGGCAGGGTCGCAATGGGGCAGGGCATGGAGCAGATTGCTGATGGTCATGGGCTGTTCTCGCGCCGGTGGAGGTATTTCCACTATGGACCTGATCGCTCTGCTGTGCGCTTCTTGACCCGCCTTGTGGATTGTAGGAGTGTTCTGAAATCTAAAACTGGAGTGCCTATGGACAAGCTCCTGGCGATGAAGATGTTTACCGCGACAGTCGATGCCCAGGGCTTTTCCGCGGCGGCGCGCAGGCTCGGCGTGGCTACGTCGTCGGTGACGCGCCTGGTCGATGCACTGGAGGCGGAACTCGGCAGCACCTTGCTCAACCGCTCCACGCGCCAGGTCAGCCTGACCGAAGCGGGTGCACGTTATTATGCGCGGGCAAGGGACATCTTCGACGCGCTGGAAGAAGCCGATGCCAGCGTCGCCGACCGTGGTGATGAGCCGGTCGGCGTGCTGCGCTTGTGCCTCCCGGTGGAGTTCGGTCGCCGTGTGATTGCGCCGCACCTGGGTACATTCCTGGCAAGGCACCCCTCATTGGAGCTGGACATCGACATGAGCGATCGGCTCGATGACTTGCTCGACGGCCGCTACGATCTGTCCATTCGCCTGGGCGATCCGCAACCGAACGACGAACTGGTGTGCCGGCAACTCGGCCGCTTCCAGCGCTGGCTGGTGGCAAGCCCGGATTACCTGGCCCGACGTGGTGGACTGCTGCACCCCGAGCAGTTGCTGCAGCATGCCTGCCTGCGTTTTCGCTACGGGCAGAAGGCGCGCGCCTGGCGCCTGCAACGCGCTCATGAGGTGCTGGAGCTGGAAGTGAGTGGGCCGTTGCGCAGCGCCAACGCCGACCTGTTGCGTGAAACAGCGCTGGCCGGCAGCGGTATCGCCTTGCTGGCCGACTGGCTGGTGCGTGAAGAGGTCGCCGCCGGGCGGCTGCAACGGCTGCTCGCGGACTGGCAAGTCAGCCCGGGCAATGCCAACGACAGCATCAATGCCTTGTACTTGCCGAACCACCGTGGCTCAAGGCGGGTCAACGCCTTCATCGGTTTTTGCGAAGGCCTGCTCAAGCCCTGATCCCTGCCGTTGCGCCTGGCGCAAAGCCCCGTTGCGCCAAGGCCGGATTCTCTCACCGGCAAGCGCCCGGTAAGGTGCCCGGCATACACCAACCCGATGCCGAGGTACCTCGCATGAATTCCTCCCTTGCCGCTGCCCAGCCAGCCCATGCCGGCCTCAGCCGTGCGTTGGTCGCGCTGCTGGCGTTCTGCTGTGGCGCGATTGTCGCCAATATCTATTATGCGCAGCCCATCGTCGGGCTGATCGCCCCGGACCTGGGCCTGTCCACCGAGCGTGCCAGCCTTATCGTGTCGCTGACCCAGCTGGGCTACGCGCTGGGCTTGCTGCTGTTGGTGCCGCTGGCCGACCTGGTGGAAAACCGCCGCTTGATGATCATCACCGCCGTGCTGGCCTGCGTCAGTCTGTTGCTGGCGGGGACCAGCAGCAGCGGCCAGGGGCAACTGTTCCTGGGCTATGCCTTGCTGATCGGTTTCAGCTCGGTGGCCGTGCAGATGCTCATTCCATTGGCCGCGCACCTTGCGCCCGAGCAACAGCGCGGGCGGGTGGTAGGCAACATCATGGGTGGCCTGTTGCTGGGCATTCTGCTGGCGCGGCCGTTGTCGAGCCTGGTCGCCGACCACTTTGGCTGGCGCACGGTGTTCATTGGCGCTGCCGGGTTGATGTTGGCCATCATCCTGTTGCTGGCGTTCACGCTGCCACGCCGGGTGCCTGAGCACAAGGCGAGTTATGCCGGGCTGATGCTGTCGTTGGTTGCGCTACTGTGCCAATACCCGGTGCTGCGTCAGCGCTCGCTGTACCAGGCGTTGATGTTCGCAGCGTTCAGCCTCTACTGGACCGCGGTGCCGTTGGCCTTGGCCACCGAGCATGGCCTGTCGCAAAGTCAGATCGCCTTGTTTGCCTTGGTCGGCGCGGTGGGCGCCATCGCTGCGCCCATGGCGGGCCGCCTGGCCGACGCCGGTCATGCCCGTGCCGGTTCCTTGTTGGCGCTGGTGTTGGCGCCGGTGGCACTGCTGATGGGGTTGACCACGCCCGGCTATAGCGTGATTGGGCTGGGGCTGACCGGCGTGCTGTTGGACTTTGCGGTGCAGATGAACATGGTCATCGGCCAGCGAGAGGTGTATGCACTGGACCCGGCCAGCCGCGGGCGGCTGAATGCGCTGTACATGACCAGCATCTTCCTGGGCGGGGCAGCGGGGTCGGCGGTGGCCAGTGCGGTGTTCGCCCAACAGGGCTGGCAGGGGGTGGCGCTGGTAGGGGCGGCATTGCCGGGCATGGCGCTGGTGGTCTTCCTGTGGGTGTCGCGGCGCGCTTGAGAGGGAGCGCTCAGCGCCCCTTTCGCCGGCAAGCCGGCTCCCACAGGAAGGCGGCAGCTGGCTTGCCAGCGATGGGGCTACCAGTGTCACCGGCCCAAGGGCAAGGCCACGCCAATCAAAGCGAACAGGCTGCCGCAGCAACGGTTGAAGCCTTTGCCGCCCTTGGCCAGCCATGGCCGGATACGAAACGCCAGGCGCGCCAGCAGGTATTCGACCACGCATTCCACGCTGGCAAAGGTCGCAGCCATCATCACGAACTGCACCAACAGCCCCCGCTGCGGATCGATGAACTGCGGCAGGAAGGCACCGTAGAACAGCAGTACCTTGGGGTTGGCGATGGCAGACAGCAGGCCCTGACGGAACATCCCCAGGTTGCTCAGGCGTGCAGCGCGCTCGGTCATCTCCAGATGCAGAGCAGGGCTGCGCCAGAGCTGAATGCCCAGCCACACCAGATAGGCGCCGCCCACCCACTTGAGCACAGTCAGCACCGAGGCTGATGTCTGCAGCAGTGCCGTCAGCCCGAACATCGCCAGGGCAATCAGGGCACTGAAGCCGAACACCCCGCCGAAGATGGTGAACAGCGTGCGGCGCGCGCCATACCGTGCGCCGTGGGTCATGGCGAGCAGGCTGTTCGGGCCTGGCGTCAACGACAGGCCGATGCTCGCCAGCAGGTAGATGAACCAGGTATCCAGAGCCATGATGTGTGCCTTCGGTATTCACGAGCGGCCAGTCTATGCGACGGCGCTGCAAGTGAAGGGTATGATCTGGACATTCAATGGTGTTTTCTGGACCTGTTTCGAATGCCCCCTGATATCCGCCTGCTGATCCTGCCGTTGCCGGATTTCGCCTTGCTGCCGTTCGGTGCGTTTCTTGACAAGCTGCGCTTCAGCGCAGACGACGAGGACTACAGCCAGCAGCGCTACTGCAGCTGGACCCTGGCCAGCCTCAGCGGCGAGCCGGTGCCGTCGAGCAGTGGCGCGGTGATGCAGGTGCAGGCCACTACCGAACAGCTGCAGTGGGATGACTACGACTACCTGGTGCTGTTCGGCAGCCGCAATGCCGAAGCCACCGCCGCATTGGCGCCCCATTACAAGCGCATGCTCAAGCGTGCAGCCAAGGCGGGGGTGAAACTGGTCGCCATCGACAACGCCGCCTTCTTGCTGGCCGCCTGCGGGCTGCTGGACGGCCACAAGGTCGTGGTGCACTGGCGCCATGAGGCAGAGTTCCGGGCATGTTTCCCGCACCTGCAAGTGCTGCGTGAGCAGTTGTACTGCATGGATGGCGCGCGCATCACCTGCGCCGGTGGCACGGCAGCCATCGACCTGGCGGTGGAACTGCTGGCGCGCACCTGTGGGCGCGCCCGGGCACTCAAGGGCCTGGCCGACATGCTTGTCGACGAATCGCGTGACAGTCGCCATGCCCTGCGTTCGCTGGAAAATGTTGCGGGGCAGGGGCGCCAGGTGCAGCGCGCGCTGGCGCTGATGCGCCATCACCTGGGGGCACAGTGGTCGATCGAACAGCTGGCTGCGGAGCTGGGCATCAGCCGGCGTCAGCTGGATCGTCAGTTTCAGGCCAGCCACGGCATGAGCGCCAAGGCCTGGTGGCTGGAAATGCGCCTGCAGCAGGCACGCTGGCGATTGCTCAACTCCAGCCACAGCCTGGCGCAGATCGCCGATGAGGTTGGGTTGGGGGATGCCAGTTACCTGGGCAAGTGTGTACGCCGGCGGTTTGGCTGCACGGCGCTAGCGTTGCGCAAAAGTACTTCGCACACCGTGTAGGAGCGGCCTTGCGTCGCGAAAGGGTCGCGTAGCGGCCCCGGCGATATCAGTTGCAACGCTGAAGCCCTGGGGCCGCTACGCGACCCTTTCGCGACGCAAGGCCGCTCCTACAGGGTCATTGCGGTGTGCCGAACAAGCCGGTCCAGTAGATGCCCGCATCGCTCTTCGGGTCCACCGCATAGGCCGCGCCCATCTCGCGGAAATCTGCGTTCATCAAGGTAGCGCAGTGCCCGGGGCTGTCCAGCCAGCCATCCACCACCTTCTGCGCCGTGTCACGGCCGGCAGCGATGTTTTCGCCAATCTGCCGATACAGATAACCAGCCAGCTCTGCCCGGTCACCAGGCGTGCGCCCGTCCTTGTCGATATGGTCGAAGAAGTTCTGGTTGGCCATCGCCCGCGTGTGGTTCGCCGCCACGCCCGCCAGTGCGGTGCTCCAGCTCAACGCCGGCGCTGCGGGGAATGGCTGGCCACCGCACTGGTGGGGGGCCTTGCGCGCGCTGTTGATGGCCTGCAGCAACTTCTGCCCTTCGGCCTGCCAGTCGCCCAGGCGCCCGCTGAGCAGGGGCCGGGCAAGCACGATGCGCCAGTCGCGGCCTTCCTGGCTGACGCCGATATCGACGAACTGCGGGTCGAGCACCACCTGGCAGAAGCTCTCTTTGATGGCATTCATGGCCGCGTTCGCATCACGCGGGCCAGACAAACTGATGGCCTGGACGTTGACCATCGGGTAGGCCGCACGGCTCATGGCCTGCTGCAGGTCGCGTGTACCTTCCGGCGACAGTGCCAGGCGCGTATCGCTGTTGAGCGGCGGCAGTTCCACCGACACCTCGTCGCCGCAGCGCTGGGCCTGGCTGCGGTAGGTATTGATCGAAGCGATCAGCTGCGCCTCTTCGCCGGTGACGGCCAGGGCTCCGGTTGACATGACCAGGCCCAGCGACAAGGCGGCAACGGTTGACACGACGCGCATGTGGATCTCCCTGTGACTGGCAGCGTCTTGGTATGCGCTGCTCATCCTACACAAGCGCAAGGCTTTTGGCCCAGTCTCGTGCAAAGCAAAGGAAACGCCAGCAATGACTTGCTGGCGGCAAAAGAGGGAGTAGACCGGTGAGCGCCAGAAAAGTGCGATGGCGTGTCAACGCGCCAGTGCCTGGTTCGGTTTGTAGAACAGAAAGTGCCGGGTTTCGGCCGTCTTGCGATAAGCCTTGGCCCAGTCCGGATGCACGTTGCGATCATGGAAATACAGCGCGCCCCCGGTCGGGTCCTTGAGCTGCTGGTTCAATGCCTTGCGCGCGATTTCCTTGGCCACGTCGTACCGCTGCGCTTCCTCGACCTGGTCGGGGCGCCCGTCACACCACCAGGAGAACTGGCAGGCCTTGGTCTCCACACCCTGCTTGACCACGCCGCAAATGGTGTCGGGGAAGCCATCGTGGCCTAGCCGGTTGAGTACCACGCTGGCCACCGCGGTCATGTCCTGGGCATCGGCGCCCTTGGCTTCCCAATAGATGGTACGAGCCAGGCAGGTGATGCTGTCGTCCATCGGCGCCTGGCCTGCCGGGTCCACCGCCTGCACCTCGCCTGAGGTGATGGTTTCCGTTCTTTTCGGCGGCGGGGCATCCTCCACCACCTTTTTCTCCAGCTTTTCTGCCTTGTCTTCGGCCACTGCGGCCTTGGCGCTGTCGGCGGCATGTAACGGGCCTGCAAGCAGGGTCGAGGTCAAGGCGATCACCATCCACGAGAGGCGCATGGTCGAGCTTCCGAAGTGTGGGCTGAATCACAGTCTAGCCAAGCGGCTTCACTTCAGCGCAAGCATTAGCACCAAAGGCAAGGTCACGGCGGCCAACACGGTTTGCAAGGCGATGATGGTGGCCATCAGCGGCGCGTTGCCGCCCATCTGCCGCGCCATGACGTAAGACGACGAAGCGGTCGGCAGGGCCTGAAACAGCACCGCCACTACCGCTGCCTGGCCACCCAGCCCAAGCAGGCGACACAGGCCCCAGGTGGTCAGCGGCATGACCAGGAACTTGAAGGCCGATGCCGCCAGCAGTGGCCGCACGTGCTGGCCGAGGCTGGCGCCGCCGAGGGCGGCACCCACGCACAGCAGGCCCAGGGGCAGGGCGGCCTGGCCCAGCGCTTTGACCGTTGGCTCCAGGCCTGCTGGCAGCCCCAGGCCAGTGACCCGCAGCAACAGGCCACCGGCGCAGCCGACAATCAGCGGGTTGGCGAAAATGGCCCGCAACACGGTGGCTGGCGCGCTGTGGCGCGCGCTGAAACGGGCGAACACCAGCACGCAAAGCAGATTGACCAAGGGCACGATGGCGGCGTTGGCCACGGCTGCCAGGGCAATCCCGGCGCTGCCGTAGATACCGGCGGCGAGGGTGGCGCCGATGTAGTTGTTGAAGCGCACGCCGCCCTGGAACACCGAGGTGAAGTCGGCGCCCTCGTGGTTCACCGCACCCTGATAGAGCACCAGCAGCACGGCACCCAGCAAGGTCGAAAGCATCAGGACGCCGACCATGCCCAGCACCGGCACGCCATCGAGGTCGGCCGTGGCCAGGCCATGCAGGAACAACGAGGGCAGCAGCACGTAGTAGCTCAGGCGTTCGGCACCAGGCCAGAACGACTCGGCAAGGAAACCACGGATGCGCAGGAAGGTGCCCAGGGCGATCAGCAGGATGATGGGTACCAAGGTGGTCAGCAGCAGGTGGAGCATGGGTGTGATTCCGTGGTCGGGTACGGGCACAGGTTAGCGCGGCTGACTGGTTGGGAAAAACGTTGAATTCTGCAGTGACTGTTGAGAAAAACTGTACGTTCAGGCCTCCATGGCGGTCTTCAGGACGGCAGTCAGGTGCCGCCGCTGGCTCTTTTCATGTTCCAGCAACACCACCCGCCGCACCAGTTGCGGCTCGCCAAATGGCAGGCAGGTCGCCGCTGGCAAGCGCTGCAGGTCGTCATCGGCCATGGGAATGATCGCCACCCCCAAGCCCATCACGGCCATGCGCGCCAGCGCTTCCTGGCTGTCCAGCTCCATCTGTTCGCTGACCTGCAGATGTTGGCGGCGCAGCTCCTGCTCGATCTGCCGCCCGGCCCAGGCACGCTTGTCGAAGCGCAGGAATGGCTGGCTGGCCAGAAGCTGCGGCAGGCTCTGGCCTGCCAGGTCGGGGCTGGCGATTGCCCAGAAGCGGTCTTCGAACAGGGGCGTGAAGCCCAGGCTCTGTGGGTAGGGGCTGACCGGTTCCGTGGTGATCGCCGCATCCAGCTCGCCATCTTCGACGCGCCGTGCAAGCTCGGCAGACATCCCGGAGTTGACGCTGATGTGCAGTTCCGGGTGATGAGCCTTGATCCATACCAGGGCCTTGGGCAGGCGTCGGGCCAGTACGGTGTGAATCGCCCCCAGGCGTAGCCGGCCACGCAGGCTCGCGCCGCTGGCCATGGCATCGGCCAGTTCGTCGTAGGCGGCCAGGATGTGCTCGGCCCGCGCCACTGCCAGTTGCCCGGCCTCGGTCAGCACCACCTGACGGCGGCTGCGGTCGAACAGCGCGACCTTCAGTTCGTCTTCAAGGGTCTTGATGTGCAGGCTCACGGCTGAAGGGGTAAGGCTGAGCAGGTCGGCGGCACGGGCGAACGTGCCGTGGCGGGCGATGGTCACCAGGGTGCGCAGGGCTTTGAGGGACACGCGAACGGGCTCCGGGCGGCAAGGGAAGTGTTTCAGTCTGTGGCTGGATGGAATGCCTGGCAAGCTGCACAGTCTGATAAGTCACGTGGGTACGAAACCCGCCTATTCCAAGCCATGGAGAAACGACATGAAAGCAGTAGTCTTCACCGCTTTGCTGGCCTCGGCCGGTCTCGCCCAGGCCGCGCAGACGGTGGAACTGAAGCTGGCCGGGGCGGATGGCCCTGGCAAGTCGATCGGTACCATCAGCATTGAGCAGAACACGTACGGCACCGTGCTTACCCCCGACCTCAAGGACCTGCCGCCGGGCGTGCATGGTTTCCACCTGCACCAGAAGGGTTCCTGTGCAGCGGCAGAGGAAAACGGGAAACCGGTGCCAGCGGGCGCGGCGGGTGGGCACTGGGACCCGGATTCCACCAATGCACACAAAGGCCCCTATGACGACAGCGGCCACCGCGGCGATTTGCCGGCACTGTATGTCGGTGCCGACGGCAAGGCCACTTACCCGGTATTGGCACCCCGCCTCAAGGCTACCGACTTCAAAGGCCATGCACTGATGGTGCATGCCGGTGGCGACAACCACAGCGACCACCCCGAGAAGCTCGGTGGTGGCGGCGCCCGTGTGGCCTGCGGTGTGGTTCAGTGAAGCGCGACAGGGCCAGGCAGTGGAGCAGCTGGCCCCCCCGAGGTTGCCTTCCAGTTGCCTGATCTGCGTGCTTACCGCCGCTTGGGTCACGCCCAGCTCGCGGGCTGCCAGGGTGACACTGTTGTAGGGCTGCTCAGGGCTGGCGCTCGGCTACTGCACGCAATGTACGCAGGGTCACCACCGGGGCGTCGACGACGAAGCGGTTGGCCAGCCAGCCCGGCACGTCCCCGGCAGGGTCCGCCTGCAACTGGTAGGTCACCTCGGTTTCCCGCTCGCCGAGTGGCTTCATGATCCATTCGCCCGACAGGTGCTGCACGCGGATCAACCCTGGCTCTTCGGGCAAGCGGCCCGGCTCGGCGCTCAGGTGCCGCACCAGGGTGCCGTCATCCAGGCGCTCGGTGCGGACCTTGAGAATGACGTCGCGCGGCAGGGTCGGCCACGGCAGGTTGGTGGTCAGGTAAACCCAGGTGCTGTCGCCATCCACGTCCAGCAAGCGCATCTGCTCGCAGGCGTACAGCCATTTGCACGCAACCCGCAGGTTCTCCTGCAGGTCGGTGAGGGTACGCACGCTGGCTTTCATGGTGCTGACGCCGCGAAACTGCTGGTAGGGCGAGTCGGCCACCCCCCTGAGGTACACGCGGATGCCCTCGCGATCGTAGGCGATCTTCCAGTTGTCGGCCGCCAGGCTGGCGGTGCAGACAAGCAGTATGGCAAGTATCAGGCAGCGGTTCATGGTGAGTACCGCGCGACGGGTCCGGGCTGTTCAGTATGCGCGGCAAACAAAAAGCCCGCCAGGTGGCGGGCTTTCGGGCATCAGCCTGAACTCAACGCTGTGGGTTGAGGGTCAGGTGAACGTGACGGTTGACGTCCTTGTACAGCAGGTAGCTGAACTTGCCTGGGCCACCGGCGTAGCAGGCCTGCGGGCAGAAGGCGCGCAGCCACATGAAGTCGCCGGCTTCCACTTCGACCCAGTCCTGGTTCAGGCGGTACACCGCCTTGCCTTCCAGCACATACAGGCCGTGTTCCATGACGTGGGTTTCAGCGAACGGAATTACGCCGCCCGGCTGGAAGGTGACGATGTTGACGTGCATGTCGTGACGCATGTCGGCCATGTCGACGAAGCGGGTGGTGACCCAGCGGCCTTCGGTGCCTGGCATTTCGATGACGGTGGCGTTGTCGCGGTGGGTGACGAACGACTCAGGTACGGCCAGGCCTTCGACTTTCTGGTAGTGCTTGCGCAGCCAGTGGAAGGTGACGTTGGCCTTGCTGTTGTTGCGCAGGCTCCACTCGGCGCCCGGGGCCAGGAAGGCATAGCCGCCTGGGGTCAGGGTGTGGTGCTTGCCTTCGACGGTGATGTCCAGTTCGCCTTCGACGATGAACACCACGGCTTCGGCGTTCGGGTCCAGCTCAGGGCGCTCGCTGCCGCCTTCCGGGGCCACTTCGACGATGTACTGCGAGAAGGTTTCGGCAAAACCGGTCAGCGGGCGGGCGATGACCCACATGCGCATCTTGTCCCAGAACGGCAAGTGGCTGGTGACGATGTCACGCATCACGCCTTTAGGAATGACGGCATAGGCTTCGGTGAACATGGCACGGTCAGTCAACAGCTCGGTCTGAGCTGGGTGCCCACCGTGGGGGGCGAAGTAGGAGTGGTTCGACATGAGCGGTCTCGACTTGTTGTTCTCTCCCCGTGCCTTGGACCACACCGGCCGGTGCGTGCAGGGGATGTGCGGACAGCATAGGGGGCAGCCCGCGTCATCCACAAATTAAATGTTGAAATACTCGACATTCAGCTACTGAATGCGAACCTTACGCCCTGCATGGGCCTCGGGCAGCCGGTCGCCTTGGCCGAACAGCTTGTGCCGCAAGGTGCCGTCGGTGTAAGCCAGTGGGTAGCGGCCGCGGCGCTGCAGTTCCGGAACCAGCAGCTCCACGACGTTGGCCAGGTCGTCTGGTTGCACGGCGTAGGTGAGGTTGAAACCATCGATGCCGGTCTGGTCGAGCCAGTGTTCCAGTTGGTCGGCAACCTCGCTGGGCGAGCCGACCAGCACCGGGCCACGCCCGCCCAGGCCGACGAATTCGGCGGCTTCGCGCACGGTCCAGCGGCGGTTCGGGTCGGCGGCGGTGAAGGCGGCCAGGGCGGCACGGCCAGCATCGTTCTCGACATACTCGATGGGTGCATCCGGGTCGAGGCCGGCGAAGTCGATGCCGGTCCAGCCCGAAAGCAGGGCGAGGGCGGCGTCCAGGTCGACGTAGCGGCGGTATTCGGCAAAGCGCGCCTGGGCCGCTTGCGTGGTCGGCGCAACGATCAGCAGCGCCTGGGCATAGATCAGCACCTCGTCACGGCCTCGCCCGGCCACCTCGCTGGCCTGGCGGATGCCGTCGGCGTAGCGGCGCAGCACCGTGGGCGTCGGGCCACTGATGAACACGCATTCGGCATGCCGGGCGGCGAACTGCTGGCCACGTGCCGAGGCGCCGGCCTGGAACAGTACCGGGGTGCGCTGTGGCGAAGGCTGGCACAGGTGCATGCCGGGCACCTGGAAGTGTTCGCCGGCATGGCGGATGGCGTGCACTTTCGAGGGTTCGATGTAACGGCCGGTTTCGCGTTCCAGTTGCACGGCATCGTCTTCCCAGCTCTGCTCCCAGAGCTTGTACAGCACTTCCAGGTATTCCTCGGCCAGGTCATAGCGTTGGTCATGGCCCAGCTGGCGGGCCAGGCCCAGGTTGCGCGCGGCGCTGTCGAGGTAGCCGGTGACGATGTTCCAGCCGACCCGGCCATTGCTCAGGTGGTCGAGCGTTGACATGCGCCGGGCGAATGGATAAGGGTGTTCGTAGGTCAGCGAAAAGGTCACGCCGAACCCCAGGTGCTCGGTGACCCCGGCCATGGCCGGCACCAGCAGCAGGGGGTCGTTGACCGGTACCTGCACGCCGCCGCGCAGGGCGGCTTGCGGGCCACCCTGGTAGACGTCGTAGATACCCAGCACGTCGGCGATGAACAGCGCATCGAACAGCCCGCGTTCCAGCAGGCGGGCGAGGTCGGTCCAGTAGCCCAGGCGGTTGAACGCCACGCTGGTGTTGCGCGGGTGGCGCCACAGCCCCGGGGACTGGTGGCTGGCGGCGTTCATGCTGAACGCGTTGAAACGGATGTGGCGGGGCATTGCCTTCACTCCCTGGTCACGGCAATACAGAAGCCGGGTAGATCGCATCGGCCACCTGGACCTTGTGCGGGATCAGGCCCAGGCCTTGGAAGGTATCGGCCAGTTTCTGTTGCTCGGCGACAATCTGCGGGGTGATGGCCACGGCGTTGTAGTTGCGCCGCTCGCTGGCCACTTCCAGGACGTTGGCGTTGATGCCCAGTTGCGGTGCCAGCAGTGCGGCGACTTCCGCGGGCTTGGCGTTGGCCCACTGGCTGACCTTGCCCAGTTCACCGAAGAAGGTCTTGAGCAGGTCGCGGTGCTGGTCGGCGAAGGCTGCAGTGGACAGGTAGAAGGTGCGGTTGTTGGACAGGCCGCTGCCATCGCGCAGGTTCTTCAGGCCCGGCTGGCTTTCGGCCGCAGCGAGGAACGGGTCCCACAGGGTCACGGCCTGCACGCTGCCTGATTGCAGGGCGGCGACGGCATCTGCGGCGTTGTTGACATAGGCCGGGGTGATGTCCTGATAGCTCAGGCCGGCTTGTTCCAGGGCCACCGCCAGCAGGTATTGTGCGTTCCAGCCGCGGCCGGTGGCCACGCGCTTGCCTTTGAGGTCCTGCACTGTAGTGAGATGGTCCTGCTCGCGCACCACCAGGCCGATGCCGCGTGGGTAGGGTTGTTCGGCGGCCAGGTACACCACCGGCTTGCCGGCGGCCTGGGCGAATACCGATGGTGCGTCGGCAGCGTGGCCCAGGTCGATCGCGCCGGTACTCAGCGCTTCAAGCAGTTGCGGGCCGGCGGCAAATTCGTGCCAGCTGACTTTCACGCCTTGAGGCGCCAGCGCTTTTTCCAGCTCGCCGCTGCCCTTGAGGATGTTGATGCTGTTGAACTTCTGATAGCCGATGCGCAGGGTCTTGGCGTCTTCGGCCAAGGCACTGGACCACGGTAGCAGGCTGCTGGCGACAGTCGCCAGGAGACCGCCTACCAGCAGGCGGCGCAGGGGAGAAAAGGGCATGGGCGTCGCTCCTTGAACGGGGTGGGAAACGGTGTCCCCAGCCTAAGGAGGTGGCGTTTGGCTTTCAATTTTTTAATTCCATTTTGTTAGATTGTTTTGTTCTTTTTATATCCTTTTGTGTTTGCCCCAACTGTTGACGAATTTTTCACATCCTCTTGTTAGGATTCGGGCCAACCTTGAGGAGCCCCGTACATGCCCATCCTGCGCCGGCGCAGCACCCGTATCGCCCTGACTGCTACCACCGGCCTGATTGCCGCGACCTTGGGCTTTTTCGCCTGGCAGTCGTTTTACCCGGTGCAGGCCGCCAGTGGCTGGCGTGTCGAGGTGCTGCACCGTGACCTGGCCAAAGCCGCTTCGTTGCTGCCCCAGGCCGACGGCAGCCTGCTGGTCAGCCGCGAACTGGATGACGGCAAAGGCAGTATTCTCAAGATTACCGCCAGCGGCGACCGCGTGGTGCTGATCGACAACCTGTCCAAACCCGACGGCATGGCCGCGGTGCAGGGTGGCTGGGTATTCAGCCAGGAAGGCGGCCGTGCACCGGTGAGCCTGTCGCGCGATGGCCAGCTCACCCGCCTGTTCGACGGGGACAGCGTGCAGGGGCTGTGGAACGATGGCGATCATCTGTATGCCATCGAAGACCGCAAGGGCAATGGGCGCCTGATGCGCTATGACTGGGCCAGCGGCCAGCTCGACGTGCTGCGCTCCGGGCTGACCGAAACCGAAGGCCTGACCCGCTGCGCCGACGGCCGCCTGCTGTACACCGAGAAGGGCACCGGCATCGTGCGTGCATTGTCCGACGACGGTGAAGACCCGGTGGTGGTCCAGGGCCTGCGCCATCCCACCTTCCTGATGTGCGACCAGCGCGGCCTGTGGATCAGCGAAGACAACACCCACCGCGCCCGCCTGCTGCGTGTGGACGCCGAGGGTAAACAGCACACCGTGCTGACCTTCCTCAAGGCGCCGCAGTCGATCGTGGCGGATGGCAAAGGCGGCTACCTGCTCGCCGAGGGCGGGCGCAATCGCGTGCTGCAGCTGACCCCGCCCGCCGACGAGGCCACCGCCCAGCGCTAACTGGGCAGGCGGCGATATCGCGTGGCTGCGTGGGGCAGGGACGACCCAATAAAGGGAGCGCGCGGGCTAGGGTTGCAGCCAAGGACTACAAGATTGATGTTTCCCGTTCCGGCTTCTTCGGGGGCAACAGGTTAGCCAGCTACCAGCAGCAACGACTGCGGCCCCGGGCTCTGCGGATGCTGCGGCTCCTGCAGGCTGAGCAACCTGAACCCCGCCATGTCCAGTGCATTCAGCCAAGTGGCCAAGGTGCGGAAGTACCACGGCATTGGCCGCCAGTTGCCGGCAAACCCGGCGAACGACTCTTCGCGCCAGCCGTCCTGATAGTCACCGCCCGCCACGCTCCAGGGGTGCAGGGTCTGGATCACCAGCGCGCCACCGGGTAGCAACAGGCCCTTGATGGCCGCCAGCAACGGGATGATGTCTTGTTGCAGCAGTGCGAAATTGGCGCAGACCAGGTCATAGCCGCTGCCGATATCCACTTTACCTTCGGCCAGCTGCGCATAGCTGGCCTGGTGCACCTGAGGCGAGCCGGCAGCCCGCGCAGCCTCGACCAGCGCAGCGTCGCCATCCACGCCGGTCACCTCGATGCCGCGGTCGCTCAGCGCCCGCAGCAACCAGCCCTCGCCGCAGCCAAGGTCCAGCACCCGCTCAGGCTGGCGACCGAGAATCGCCAGCAGGATCGCCTGGTCGGTGACCTGCTGGCGGCTCTCGATGGCGCCGCCACGCACAGCGTCTATCCAGGCCTGGGCGTTGTGCTGCCAGCTGTGCAGCAGGGCGTCTTCGGGGTTGGCCATGTTGCTGTTCCTGAGCAGTGGGACTGCTCAAGCATAGGCATTCACCGCTGCCTTGTCTGCGCTTGCACGTGCCGGTGCCTGAAGCGCCTGGCGCCCGTAGAAGCCCAGGGCGGTGGCCCACGTGGTCAACCACACGAAGATCCCGGCCCAGAAGGTATGCGACATGTAGTGCCAACCTTGCAGCACACGGGTGGTGCCGTAGATGAAACCGATCAGCAGGATGGCCACCAGCAGCTTGCGCGCATGCTGCCAGCGGTGGCGCAGCGCCACGAAGTACAGCGCCAGCAGGGTAAAGCCGCTGGAGGCGTGCCCACCTGGCCAGCATCGGCCTTCGCCAGCCTTGCTGAACCAGCTGAAGTTCTCATACCACTCCACGCGCGCTTCGGGGCCGCCGTAGAGGGTGGTTTCCACCGGGCAATACACGCTGGTGTGGCTTTTCAGGTAGTGAATGACCGTGGTGCACAGGGCAAATGCGACCACCACGAACAGAAAGTCACGGCGATGACGGCTGGTGAAGCGCAGCACCGGGCTGATTCTGGCGGCATTCAGGCCGCGGGTGATCAGCGCGTCGGGGTGGTTCGCCAGGCGTGGCCAGATGAACGACAGCAGCGAACCCATGATCGCCGCTTCGCCGGTCCAGTTCGGCAGGATGCGCGGCCATTTGTGGGTCACTTTCTCGAACAGCTGGTCATGCAACAGCGGGAACTGCCCAGTGACCGGATCGAGCAGCAGGTTGCTGATCCAGCGATCCAGTTCGGTAAGGTCGAACAGCACGAACACGATCGCTGCCAGCAGCAGTGGCACTAGCAGGTTGTTGACGTAGAACGTGGTGCGTGAAGAAACGGGCATGCTTACTTCCCTGTGAGGCTGTTGAGAGTCTGCCATTGGCTGGCGTTGAGTTGGCCGAGCAGGTGGGTTTTGCCATTGCTGTCTTTGCTGACGAACAGCGCACTGGCATAGCCGGCAACGCGTTCGCCGCCGGCTACGCGCAGTTGCCGTTCGAGGTGGTCGATGCAGCCGCTGTGGGTGACCAGCACCAGGTTGTGACCCTCGCGTTTGTGCGCCAGGGCGGCATTGGCAAAGGTGCTGTCACAGCGCGCCAGCCACTCCTGGGTTTCGATGGCCTTGCCGAAGACGAACGAAGCGGTCTGCTGGGTGCGGACTTCCGGGCTGCTGAGGATATCCACATTGGCCAGGCCCAGGTGCCGGATGCCGTCGCCCACGGCGGTTGCAGCCTGGCTGCCGTCCACGGTGATGCCGGCAGGGTCGCCAAGGCAGGCATGATTGGAGCGGTCGCAGCGTTCGGCGTGGCGAACCAGAACAATCACATTGCCGCTGTTCCAGGCGCTGTAGACACCATTCTCGCTCATCAAGTGGGAGCTGCCCAGGTTGGTGACATGCGTACTGAACACGTGCCAGAGGCCGAGTGCCGCCACCGCCAGCAATACGGCCAGCAGCCAGACTGCAGGCAGTTTCCGGCGTTTCGGGCGCGGGAGGCGCGAGTGTGTCGCAATTACATTTTCCAGCATGTGGCCACTCCGGGGACAAGGCTGGCAGCACCTTATCCTCGGGTTTGTGGCCCGACAGTGAAGCGGATGTGAAAATTGTCTTATCCCTGCCAGCCGCCGCCGAGTGTCCGACAGGGTGTGCCCTGTCGGACACTCGGCGGCGGTGCGGTGACCCGACAAGCTCGCTGCCACCGTGATCAGGCGGTCGCGGCAACCGGCAAGGGTGCTTGCTCGCGCCGAATGCTGGCCAGCGGCACCGCCACCAGCAGCAAGGTCAGCACCACCGTTACCCCAATGCCCCAGGCCGCCAGGCTGAAACCACCCAGCGAAATCAACCCACCGGAAATCGCCGGGCCCACCGCCAGCCCGAGGCTGAGGAAGCTGCCGGCTGCCGCTACCACACGGCCTTCGCGGTCCAGCGCTGCTGCCAGGCCGGTCAGGTAGCTGAGCGCGTAGAAATAGGTGATGCAGATGGTCATCACCCCAGCGGTGTACAAGGTCTTGGAATGCTCGCCCAGCACATAGCTGAGGCTGGTTGCACCGGTCAGCAGGATCGCCAGGATCACCGGCGTGCTCATGCCGAAGCGCTTGCCGACCATGGCTGCGATCAACGGCCCGATCAGGCCGACGAACGACTGGAACGACAGCAGCACGCCCAGTTCATCACCGCTGTAGCCGACCATGGTGCCGATCCGTTCGACGAAGGCCCAGCCCATGGTGTCGCGGGCCTGGAACACGAACATCGCCAGCATCATGCACAGGGCCGGCAGGCTCAGAAGGATATTGCCCGACTCAGGTTTGCCGGCAGGCGCCTGCAATGCAGGCTCGGCAAGCGGCGCGCGTTGCGCCATCGCCGGGATGGCCAGCAGCATCACCGCCATGGTCGCTGCCATCGCGTAGTACAAGCCGTGCAAGCCATGGCTGGCCATGACCTTGGCGTAACCCAGCATCACCACGATCATCAACAGCACCGACAGCACGTTCATATGCCCGGCGACCCGGTCGGGGTGCTTGGCGCTGGACACCGCGGCATTGCCACAGGCCAGCGCCAGGCCGGCGCCAATACCGGCAATGCAGCGTACCGCCGCCAGTGCATAGATGCTGTCGATATTGGCGCTGAGCAGGTTGGCGGCAACCGCCAGCACGGTGCCGGCCAGCGCCAGGGTGCGCCGTGGTGCGCGGCCCATGAATGGGGCGACCAGCAGCGAGGCGAGCATGGTGAAGCCGAACTCGGCCGACATCAGCAGCCCGGCCTGGGCTTCGTTGAGCTGCAAATCGTGAATGATGGCGCTGATCAGGAACGGCAAGGCCCACAGCCCGAGCAGGCCGACGCCGTAGGCAGACGCGGCGGCGGAGAACACCAGGCTCCAGCTCTCGGGCAAGCAGTGTTTTATTGTTTTCATTGGGGTAACCCCTGAATGGCATGCACAGCGTTGGGTAGACGCGCGCCGTTGGTTGGCGCGCGCAGGGTACGGGTTACTGCTGGCTTTCGTCGACCGGGGTGCCGTCGTCGTACTGCGACAGCCAGCTGACCATGGCATCGCGGTAACGGGTGAAGCCCTTGTAGTCGACCAGTTGCTGGTCCAGGTCGCGGATAACCCGGTGCATGCGCTTGGCCCATTGCGGGGCGAATTCGGCCAGTTCCTGCAGGCTGACCAGGTAGGTGCGCACCGGGAACAGTACGGCGTTGCTGCGTGGCAAGCGGTGCAGGGGTTGCAGCTCGATGCGCAGGTTGACCAGTTCGCCGGCGTTTTCGGCAGTCACGGTGGTGCGCTCCGGGGCCCAGTCGGGCAGGGTTTCGGCAGAGGTTTCCAGGCGCGGGTTGACGGTGATCGACCAGTTGGTGCGGCGCACCGGGTGGCCAGGGCGCAGGCGCAGGAGGAACTTCAACGCCCGCTGCAGGATGCCCATTTCATGCAGCTTGGGTACCGGGCCGTGGAACTCCATGAAGCTCATGCCGAGGTTGAAACGCAGCGAGTAGTCGGCACGCTGGGTGGCCATGCCCGCGCCCATCACCAGGGTGTCGTCACGCTCCTCAAGAAGAATGAACTCGCCCTGGGCCTGGCGGGTGATGTACTCCATCGGCTCCATCGGCAGGGTGCTGGCGTCGCCGAAGGTGAAGGTCTGGTCGATCTGCAGCGGGCGGTTGATCCAGTGCCACTGGCTACCGTTCTTCTCCAGGGTGAAGTGCTCGGGGTAGTCGCGCGAATACGACTCCATCAGCAGCTCCAGCAGGTCCCACTGGGCTTCCATCATGTGCGGCAGGGCGGCGTAGTGCACACCCGGCTGGCTGTCGAGGGTGTGCGCACGGTGGTGGCACTCGGAGATGTAGTGTTCGTCGATGTCGAACTGCCCACGCAGCGCGCCAGTACCGAACGGCACGTGTGGCTCGACATTCATCGAGTACATGTACTGGTCTTCCGGATAAGGGAAGGGCAGGCGCAGCACGGCTTCGCGGCTGTTGCTGTAGGTGTGTCCCTGGCCTGCGTCGGCGTAGGTCTCGATCGGCTTGAATACGGTCATGTTGTTGTTTTCCTGTCTCAGAGGTCTACGACCAGGCGGCTGCAATTGGCGCGGGATACGCAGGGCATGAATTTGCGCTTGCTCAGCTTGTCTTCCTCGCTGAGCCAGTCATCGCGATGGTCGAGCTCGCCATCGACGTCCAGTACTTCGGTCTCGCAGTAGCCGCAGGCACCGCCGCGGCACAGGTAAGGCACCTTGTAGCCTGCCTGCTCGGCGGCTTCGAGCAGCGACTGTTCGGCCGGCACTTCGAGGGTGACGCCCTGGCGCGCCAGGGTGACGCTGAATGGCTGGCCGCTGGAACCTTGTTCGACGAAGCGTTCGTAGTGAATGTGGCTGTCGGTCCAGCCCAGCGCGTGGGCGCTGTCGAGGGTGTCGTCGATCATGCTGTCCGGGCCGCAGACATACACATGGCTGCCCAGCGGGCGGTCTTGGAGGATGTGGCGGATGTCCATGCGCGCATCGACGCCTTGCACGTACAGGTGCACACGCTCGCCGTAACGTGCCTGCAGCTCCAGGCCCAGGGCGGTGTGTTCGGGGCCGCGCACGGCCAGGTGCAGCTCGAAGGTGGCCTGCTTGAGCTGCAGTTCTTCCAGCTGCGAATAGACCGGGGTAATGCCCACGCCACCCGCGATGAACACGTGCTGGCGGGCATGCTTGGCCAGCGGGAACAGGTTGGCTGGCTGCAGGATCTGCAACAGGTCGCCTTCAGCTACCTGGTCATGCAGGTAGCGCGAGCCGCCCCGGCCCTCGCTGACCCGGCGCACGGCGATCTGGTAGGCGCTGGAGTCGTAGGGCGAGCTCATCAGCGAGTAGGCGTTGCGGTGGGTCTTGTCGCCGTCTTCGAGGACCACCACCACGTGGCTGCCGCCGGAAAACGCCGGCAGGTGCTTGCCGGCCGGGTCGAGCAGGGTGAAACGGGTAATTTCCGGGGTGAGCGCTTCGATGCGGGCGACGCGCACACTGAGGGTGCCGTTGTGGGTGTTCATGTGTCGAGTTCCTCGGCTGCTGGCAGTTCGCCCGGGACTTCGCCATCGGCCTTGATGCCCTGGAAGGCAGCCAGACGGCGGGAATAGTGGTCGCGCACCACCAGGTCAAGCTGGCAACCGGGGCAGCTGAACACCCGCTGGGTGACGTTTTCGGTGTAGGTGTCGCAGTGTGCGCACCACACACGGCGGACCAAGGTGCCGCTGTGTTCGCGCAGGACTTCATCGCGGTTCAGGTCGACCGCATTGGCGGCCTGCATGGCGGTGCCGATGAAGCTTTCCGAGCCACTGAGGTACAGGCGAGTACCCATGTGGGCCTGGCCCAGCCGTTCGCGCAGGGCGGCGATCAGCGCCTGGTTGCTGGGGAACACTTCGAGCCCGGCCGCTTGTGCGGCTTGCAGGGCCTGCAGGTGGTCGTGACCGGAGAACGACTCGGTGGAGTAGAGCAGGGTGCTGTGCGCGCGCTGCGCGGGGGACATGTCCGCGACCAGGCGCAGCATGGCCGCGCCGCCGCTGCCCTGGCCCGCGATCAGGTGGCGCAGGCCGCCTGCCATGGGCCGCAACTGGTCATAGACCGGGCGGCTTTTGATGCCGGTGATAAGCATGGTGACACACCTCGTAAGCCCGATACCCCCGGCTTGTGCCGGAAGGTAACGTTGAGGGCTGATTTCAGGCTCGGGCACGGGTGAAAGCAGAACCCATGCCATATTGCCTATGGTTTTATATGTTTTATGACCAAAGTCGACAATCAGTGCTTGAACATCACGTGGCGCACGCAGGTGTAGTCTTCCAGGCCGTACATGGACATGTCCTTGCCGTAGCCCGACTGCTTCATGCCGCCGTGGGGCATTTCGCTGGCCAGCATGAAGTGCGTGTTGACCCAGGTGCAGCCATATTGCAGGCGCGCAGCCAGGCGGTTGGCGCGGCCGACGTCGCGGGTCCATACCGAAGAGGCGAGGCCGTAGTCAGAGTCGTTGGCGTAAGCCAGGGCCTGGGCTTCGTCGGTAAACGGGGTGATGCTGACCACCGGGCCAAACACTTCGCGCTGAACGATCTCGTCGTCCTGGCGGGCATCGGCCAGTACGGTCGGCTCGAAGAAGAAGCCGTCGCCTGCACCCCGTTGGCCACCGGTGACCAAGCGGATGTGCGGCTGGGCCTTGGCGCGTTCGACGAACCCTTCGACTCGCTCAAGGTGCTCGCGGGTGATCAGTGGGCCGAGTTCGGTGTGCGGGTCGTCCTGAAGGCCCATGCGCAGGCTGGCCACGGCCTCGCCCAGCTTGCTGACAAACTGCTCGTAGACGCCTTGCTGCACATACAGGCGGCAGGCCGCAGTGCAGTCCTGGCCTGCGTTGTAGAAACCGAACGCACGGATACCCTCGACTGCAGCATCGATATCGGCGTCATCGAAGATCAGTACTGGCGCCTTGCCACCCAGTTCCATGTGGGTGCGTTTCACGCTGCTGGCGGTGCTGGCGATGATGCGTGCACCGGTGGCCACGGAGCCGGTCAGTGACACCAGGCGCACCTTGGGGTGGTTGACCAGTGGCTCGCCAACGCTCGGGCCGCGGCCGAACAGGATGTTGATCACGCCGGCGGGGAACAGCTCGGCCATGATCTCGCCCAGCGCCAGGGCGGTCAGCGGGGTTTGCTCGGAGGGCTTGAGCACCACGCAGTTGCCGGCGGCCAGCGCAGGGGCGAGCTTCCAGGCGACCATCATCAGCGGGTAGTTCCACGGCGCGATGGAGGCGACCACGCCCAGTGGGTCGCGGCGGATCATCGAGGTGTGGCCCGGCAGGTACTCGCCACCGGCCGCGCCCGACAGGCAACGGCTGGCGCCGGCAAAGAAGCGGAACACGTCGGCAATGGCGGGGATTTCGTCATTCAGTGCCGCCAGGTAAGGCTTGCCGCAGTTCTGCGACTCCAGGCGGGCGAGGTTGGCGGCTTCGGCTTCGATGCGGTCGGCCAGCTTGAGCAGCAACTGGGCGCGATCCTTGGGCGCGGTCTGCGACCAGCCGGCGAAAGCCTGGTCGGCGGCCTGCACTGCGGCATCGACCTGGGCAGCGCTGGCTTCGGCGATATTCACCAGCACCGTGCCTGCGGACGGGTTGTACACGGCGAACGGGCTGCCTTGCCCGTCGACCAACTGGCCGTTGATCAAGAGTTTGGTTTGCATGGCGGATTCCTTGGTCGGTCTTATTGGTAGAAATCTAAACCTATGAAACCATATCTTAATATTTTTAGTTTGCCAACCACTGCGAAAACCCGCTTCCAGGCGGTAGAATGGCTCGTCAATCGGTATCGGGCGCTGGCCCGTTCGCTATAAGATGCGAAACTGAACCTTTTAGCCGAGGCCCGCGCCAAGCCTTGCAATGCTCGATAGGGAGAGGCAATGACTGCCCTGAATAGTGCTCGTAACACCGCCTTCATCCGGTTGCGCCAGGAAGGGCGGACCGATGAAGTGGCACGCCGCCTGGTGGAGGCGATCGAGCTGGGGATGTTCGCTGAAGGGCAGCAACTGCCCAGCGAATCGGAACTGGCCCTGCAATTGGGCGTCGCCACGGTGACCTTGCGCGAAGCGCTGGTGGTGCTGCGCCAGCGTGGCTTGATCGAGACCCGCCGCGGGCGCAATGGCGGCAGCTTTGTCTGCGCTCCAGTGGAGCTGCCCGAGGCGCTGCTGCTGCAACGCCTGCGTGACATGAGCGGCCCCGACCTGCGTGACCTGGGCGATGAACAGACCGCAATTTCCGGTACGGCGGCGCGCCTGGCCGCCAAGCGCAGCTCGCCGGAGCAGCAGGCGCGCATCGCCCAGCATATCGAAACCCTCAGCCAGGCCAGTTCGCGCCTGGCCCGCCACCGCGCCGATGCGCGCTTTCATATCGAAGTGGCCGCCGCCGCCCAGTCGCTGCGCCTGACCAGCGCGGAAATGCGCCTGCAGTCGGAGGCCGGCGAGCTGCTGTGGATGGAGGCCGCTGGCGGTGGTGATGTGACCGTGGTCGAGCACGAGCACCGGGCGATTCTCGAAGCGTTGGTCGCCGGGGATGCAGTGCTGGCCGGCGCTTTGGCCGAAGCCCACGTCAGCCGTGGCATCAAGCGCCTGATCAGCCTGCGCCTGGAGCTGCTGGCCGACGAGCAGGATTGAGCCGTGCATAACAACAAAGCTGTACCTGCGTGAGGTAATGCCATGTTTGCCCTGAGCGACAACGACCCGCTGTCAGCCTGTGCCCAGCAGCTGGACCACACCCTGGGGACCATCTTCGGCCAGGTCCGCCAGCTGGTGGAAGAAACCCGAGCGTTATGGGAGCGGGTATTGGCCGAAGGCCGCCAGCCAAGTGCCAAGGACCTGGCGACCCTGCGCCCGGCCATCGACCAGCAGTTGCTGACCACCGGTGCCTTTGGCTGTGGCGGCGGCATCATCGTCGAGCCCAATGGCCTGGCCGACCGCGAGATGCACCTTGAATGGTGGTACCTGGCCGACGGCGGCAAGACCCTGCCGCTGCGCCCGAACTTCGATCGGCGCCGCGAAAACTACTACGACTACACCGAAATGCCCTGGTACAGCCGGCCGATGAAGACCGGCAAGAGTGTGGTCGAAGGGCCGTATGTGGACCTGTACGGCACCAACATGTATGTGCTGACCTTCACCATGCCGATCGAGGTGCAGGGCCGGTTCATCGGCGTGGCCGGGCTGGACCTGTCGTTGCACAATGTCGAACGCCTGCTGGTGCGCAGCCTGATGCGCCTGGAGCACGAGGCAGTGCTGATCTCGGCGGACGGGCGGGTGATTGCCTCGAACACAGCGAACTGGATGGTCGGTGACCTGGCCCAGACCCTGTTGAACACCTTGCCGCGCGATGGCATTCGCCTGGCGCTGGCCGAATCCGAGGCGGGGTGGTCGCTGGTGCGGTTGCCGGTGCTCAGGCGCAAGTAACGGATTGACTGCTCTGGCCTCTTCGCGGGCAAGCCCGCTCCCACAGGGATTGTGATGACCCTGTGCGAGCAACTTTTTTTTGTGGGAGCGGGTTTACCCGCGAAGAGGCCGGCGCACGTTTACAGCGCCTTGCGCATGAACACTCGGGAAAACCCCTGCTCCTCGGCCCGGTGAGTCTCGACATAACCCAGCTTGCGATAAATCTCGATATTTTCGGTCATCCGCTCGTGGGTATAGAGCCTGACCGCGCTGCACCCAGCCTGGCGCGTGCGGGTTTCACTCAGCTGCATCAGCATCTTGCCGATCCCTTGGCCTTTGCACTCACCCACCGGGCAGACCGCGCAGTCGCTTGTACTGTTCAGCTTGGCCTATTTTGTCGGCGTGTTCGGGTTTCCCCTGCTGGCCGGCAAGGTCATCGTCCACGCAGGCCTGCCCGCGCTGCTGCAACTGCTGTTGGTGATTGCCCTGGCCAATTGGTCGATCACCTTCGGGCGCTTGGTCTGGCGGCGCTGGAGCAATCGCCCTGTAATGGGGCGCGCCTGAGCAAGTGCACTATGGCGGTGCGCTTGCGGGGCGCGTCGAACGCTGGATAGCGCGAATAGTTAGCTTGCATACGAGTTGGCGTGCAACTTGCTGTCACTTTGCCATTCCGATGTCGCGTATGGTGAAAATGATGTCGCTTTCAAGCAGTTCCATGCAGTTGTCATCGCGTGAAAAGGGGTGGTTGCCCTGGTTTGGCAAGACCGGCAAGTTCAGCATGGGCTGGGCCTGCCACCTCAATCGCGCTAACTACCCGGTGGTCGAGCAAACCTTTGAAGCCATTGCCCAGACCCGCGTGCAGTTGCTGCACAACTGGGCCCGCGAGCAGTGGGAGCATCTGGCTGAATTGGCGGAACATTTGGCACCCGGCGGCACCGAGGTCGACCGGCCGTTGTTGCTCGACAAGCTGGCCCAGGCTGAAGATTTTTCCGAGCTGTGCGTGATCGACACCGCCGGCAATGTCATCGTCTCTACCTGGGCACAGCGGGGCAACGCGCGGATCGATCAGATGCAGGCTTTGGCCCAAGGCCTCGAGGCGCCGTTCCTGCACGGCCCCTATAGCGACCCGCTGACCCTGCAGATCGGCCCGTCATCGTCGCGTTTCCACGATGAAGTGACGCTGATGTTCTACCAGCCGCTGAAACACAATGGCAAAGCCGTCGGCTGCCTCTGTGGCCGGGTGCCCAACGATGTGCTGGGTGACCTGATCCAGCGTGAGGCCGGGCATATCTTTGCCGAATCTGGCGACAACTACCTGTTCATGGCGCAGTCACACTTCGACCGCACCATCCAGCCCGGCACGGCCTTGTCCCGTTCGCGGTTCGAGGACGGCACCTTCACCCATGGCGAGAACCTCAAGGGCGGCGTGCACACGCCCTGGACCACGGTGCAGATCCAGCGCCACACCGAGCTGGAGCTGCGCTTCACCGACCCATCGACACGCGATCTGCACCCTGGCGTGCGGGAAACCATCCGTAATGGCGCCAACCTGTTCGTGACCTACCCAGGCTACTCGGACTATCGCCATGTGCCGGTGATCGGCAAGGGCGTCACCTTCCAGTTGCCCGGCTCGCCAGACCGCTGGGGGATGATGTGCGAAGCTGACCTGGAAGAAGTCTACCGCCGTCGCTCGCTCAGCTACGGGCTGATGAAACCCTATGTAGCAACCATGGCCGGGCTGTTCGGCTGCAACTATCTTGTGCAGCACTATGCCGGCTTGCCACAAGGGCTGAACGACGCCGTCGAGGCGCTCTGCATGGTGGCTGCAACGCTGCTGTTCAGCGTGCTCGGGCCCAAACCGTTGGCCGCACGCCTGAACGGCATGAGCGCGGTGCTGCGTACCATTGCCGAGGGGGAAGGCAACCTGCGTCAGCGCCTGGACATCAACGCCCTGGCCAATGACGAAAGTGGCGACATGGCTCGCTGGATCAACAGTTTCATCGACCGCCTGGACGCGGTGGTCGGGCAGGTGGTCAAGGCCAGCCGCACGGTTGGCGCCACCAACCAGACCATGCTGGGCCGCAGCCAGGAAGCGAGCGGGACTTGCGCCGACGTGGCCGATGCGGTGCACCAGATGATGATCATCATGGAAGAGCAACTGGGCGAGCTGCAGCAGGCTTCGGTCAGCGCCGAGCAGATGAAACAGGCCATGGACGAGGTGGTCAGCCGCGCCCGTGAGCAGTTCCTGGCGGTGCAGACTGGCACCCAGTCGATTCGCGACGTGGTGGCGCGTTCTTCGTCGAGTGTGCAGTTGCTCGACAGCCGCATGGGCCAGATCGGCAACATCACCGGTCTGATCAGCGACATCACCAACCAGACCAACCTGCTGGCCCTCAATGCCGCCATCGAGGCTGCGCGGGCCGGGGAACACGGGCGTGGCTTTGCGGTGGTGGCCGATGAGGTGCGTAGCCTGGCCGCGCGCACCTCGCGTGCGGCCGATGACATCCGGCACATGGTCGAAGGCCTGCAGAACGAAACACAGCAAGCCGTAAGCTTCATGGAGGAGGGGGTACAAGACGTCGATCACAGCCTGCGCCTGGCCGAGGACGCCTCTTCGGAGAACGTGCAGCTGCATCAGGCAGTGGAGGCGATGTTCGCAATCATCCAGCAGCTCAACCAGCGCAGCCTGGCATATGGCAAGACCATCGAGCAGGTCAACCAGTCCTCCAGCGAGATGCGCCAGACGGCCGTGGTGTTGCAAAGCAGTGCCGAGACGGTGAAGGTCAATGCCAGCAAGCTGCAGAAGCTGGTGGGGCAGTTCGAGGTCAGCAGCAAGTGCGAAGGCGCTGCCGCCTGAATGTGCACGGTCGGTGTAGCGGCCTTGCCGGGGCGCCGGACCGGTCGGAAAGGGCTGCGCAGCGGCCCCAGGATCTGTGGAACACCATAGATTGCCGGGGCCGCTGCGCAGCCCTTTCGCGACACAAGGCCGCTCCCACAGGGTATGATCCGCGGCCGTGATTGGAGCCCGCCATGGCCAAAGACATCGAAAACCCCTGCGTCTCGCTTTGCCAGCTCAACAGCGAGCTGTGCACAAGCTGCGGCCGTACCCGTGAAGAAATCCGCAAGTGGCGTGGCATGAAGCGCCCGGAGAAGATGGCCACCGTGCAACGCGCAGCTACACGGATGAAGGCAATCACCAAGAAGAACGCCAAGCGCCAGGGCAGCGACTGAAGCTGCTGCGCTTGTGTAAGATGCTGGCTCCGCACCTTGCCTGAGCCTGCCCCATGGAAACCCACTCGCTACTCGCCTTTACCCTGGTCGCTGCCATCGCTATCGCAAGCCCCGGGCCTGCCACCTTGATGGCCATCAACAACAGCCTCAACCATGGCCAGCGCAGCACCGTATGGTCGTCGCTGGGTAATGGCACGGGGCTGTTTTGCCTGTCGGCGGCAGCCATGCTCGGGCTCGGGGCCTTACTGGCCAGTTCTGAGGTGCTGTTCAACGCGGTCAAGCTGATCGGTGCCGGCTACCTGTTCTACCTCGGTGCCCGTCAGTTGCTCAAGAAAGGCCCGATGCTGGTGGATCAGACGGCGGCGAAGGTCAGCAGGCCGACCCCGTTGAAGTTGTACAAGTCGGCGTTCCTGACCGCTGTCACCAACCCCAAGGCGACGATGTTTTTCACTGCACTGTTCCCGCAGTTCATCGACCAGGGGGCGGCGCTGCTGCCGCAGTTCCTGACCCTGACCGGGATCTTCGTGGCGTTGTCGCTGACATCGCTGAGCTTGTATGCCGCGCTGGCCGCACGGGCCAAGGGTGTGCTGACCCGGCCGGCGCTGTCGCGCTGGGTGAGCCGGGTTGTAGGGACTACCTTCATCGGCTTTGGTGCGGCGATTCTCACGATGCGCCGGCAGTAACCCGTTAACCCACGATGTTTCGACACTGACTCAAGGACTGAGCCATGAAGATTGCCGCTGAAAAACTCCTGTTCCTGCCTGGTGCCTCCGGCAACACCCGGTTCTGGCACCCCGTCGCCGATGCCCTCAAAACGCCTGCCATTACCCAGCATAGGGGCTGGCCCGGCTTCGGTGAGACGCCGCCCAACCCGGACATCACCTGCCTTGAGCACCTGGCCGCCCTGGCACTCGCCGAACTCGACGGCCCCACCGCCTTGGTGGCGCAGTCCATGGGCGGCGTCGTTGCCGTGCACATGGCGCTAAAGCGACCTGAACTGATCACCCATCTGATCCTGACCGTCACTTCAGGAGGCGTGAACCTCGCTGACTCCGGCGCCGAGGACTGGCGTGCTGAGTTCGAGACCCAGAACCCGAACCTGCCTCGCTGGTTCCTGGATGACCGCACCGACCTCTCGGCCCGCCTGCACGAATTGAGAATGCCGGTACTGCTGTTGTGGGGGGACGCCGACCCGATCAGCCCGGTCGCTGTTGGCAAGCGGCTGGCGCAACTGATACCCGGGGCAAGGCTGGAGGTGTTCCCCGAAGCCGGGCATGACCTGGGTAACAGCCACGCCATCGAAGTTGCTCGGTTGATTGACGAGCATCTGTTTTTGTATGCCTGATCGAAGGCTTCGGTTGTGGCAGCCGGCCCCCACAGGGATATCACCGGCCTTCAGATCTGCACCCTCCCTGGGAGCCGGGCTTGCCGGCGATGGGCCGCAAAGCGGCCCTGCTCTCACAGCACGGTACATGACAGGCTGGTTTGCACGGACCTGTGAGAGCGGGCTTGTCGGATCGCCGCACCGCGGCGAACACCGTCACAGCCGGTGCCATCCACCGCGGTGCCGGCTTCTGGAGAAAAGTCCCCTTTTATTCATGCGGCACTCCTTCACGCCGATATAACCATGCCCGAATGGTCGATGGGGCCCGGCGGTCTGATATAAAACTTCTCTGGTCAGCGTGGGCGCACACTCGATGTAGCTCAGAAATTCTGAGCATCCAGAGGTGTGTATGACCAGAGACAGATATGGGTTAGACAATAATCGGTTGAGTAGCCCAGCCAAAAGCGACGGTTCGTCGCAGGGCCAAGGTGGCGAGGGGAAAAAAACGCTCCCCGAGGATCGCGATGACTACATCGAAAAGCGCCCCTTTCGTCGCGAGCAGAGGCAGGGGCCGCCGGACCCATCGCGGGCCTCCAATGCCGAGCGCTATAGCTATCACAAGCGCCCATTGGAGTAATTTAGAGGTCGGCATCTGACAGCATGGCTGATGCGCTGCTTCGGCAGCCCGGACATAGCACCTTGTGCTGACTCAAGGCACTGGCATGTAGGGCAGCAGTCGTTCGGTCTCTTTCTTTACCACGGCGTAACATTCGCAACTCAACAGCTCCAAGCGTGCCCTGTCGAGCACTTTGATCTGCCCGCGGTTGTACTCGATCACCCCAAGACGCTGCAGCTTGCCTGCAGCATCGGTCACGCCCTCGCGGCGCACTCCCAGCATGTTGGCGATCAGCTCCTGGGTCATGCACAGGCGATCGCCTGGCAGGCGGTCGAGCGACAGCAGTAACCAGCGGCACAATTGCTGGTCGATAGAGTGATGGCGGTTGCACACTGCCGTTTGTGCCATCTGGGTAATCAGTGCCTGGGTGTAGCGCAGCATCAACATCATCATCTCGCCATGGCGGTTGAATTCGTCCTTGAGCTTCTGCACGGGTAGGCGGTAGGCATGTCCTGCACTTTGCACGATGGCCCGGCTGGGTGTGCTTTCTCCGCCCATGAACACGGCGATGCCCACCAGCCCCTCGTTACCCACTACCGAGATTTCGGCTGATGCGCCGTTTTCCATTACATACAGCAATGAAACGATCGCATCGGCCGGGAAGTGCACGTGTCGCAGGGTGTCGCCGGACTCGTACAGAGCCTTGCCCAGGGGCAGGTCCACGCGCTCCAGGTGCGGCTCCAGCCGGCTGAACGTTTCTGCTGAAAGTGCAGCCAGCAAGTGGTTCTGCAAGCGGGGAGGCGTGCGGTGCATACGTGGGACCATTGACGGCAACGGGTGTCGGAACAAGATTAGCCTAGTCAGGCTGAGTCTTGCGTCCGTCAGGCCGTTGCTCGCCCGACGGTTCAGTTGATGGGCAAGGCGCAGATCTGGCACTGGGCGATGACGTGGTGCAGGCGCCCGTCGTCCTCCAGCTGCAGCCAGGCTTCGGGAAGCGCCTCGCCGTCAAGGCTCAGGGCCAGTTCGCCGCAAGTGCCGTTGCGCACCTCGATGCGGTACCGGGTGCTGCCAAAACGGTAATGCAGGACATACCCCGGCCAGCCCGCCGGCAACAAAGGCTGCAGGCGCAGGGTTTCGCCATCGCGTTTCAGTCCTAGCAGGCTCTCGATGATCAACCGGTACATCCAGCCGGCAGATCCGCTGTACCAGCTCCAGCCACCCCGCCCGGCGTGGGGCGCAACGGCGTAGACATCGGCGGCCATGACATAGGGCTCGACCTTGTAGGTGTCGATCAACGCGCTGCAGCCCTGACGTACCGGGTTGATCAGGCGCAGCAGTTCCCAGGCTTCATGGGTATCGCCCAGGCGAGCATGGGCCATGCTTGCCCAGATGGCCGCATGGGTATACTGCCCGCCGTTTTCACGCACGCCTGGCAGGTAGCCTTTGATGTAGCCAGGGTCCAGGTCACCTTGGTCGAAGGGCGGGTCGAGCAGTTTGACGATGCCGATGTCGCGGCGTACAAGGTGACTGTCCAGTGCAGCCATGGCCTGGCGGGCACGTTCGGGCGAGGCGACCCCGGACAGCACGGCCCAGCTTTGCGCTAGCGAGTCGATTCGGCATTCCTGGTTGCTCGCTGAACCCAGCACCTGGCCATCGTCGAACCAGGCGCGACGATACCAGCCGCCATCCCAGGCATGTGCCTCCAGTGCTTGCGCGAGTGCGCCGGCCTGGTTGGCGCACTGCAGCGCAAAGCCACTGTCGCCGTGTCGCAGGGCGACGCTGCCGAAAGCCCGCAGCACCTCGTGGCCGAAGAAGCCCAGCCATACGCTTTCGCCTTTTCCTTGTTCGCCGACCCGGTTCATGCCGTCATTCCAGTCGCCGCTGCCCATCAATGGCAAGCCGTGAGCCCCGCACTGCAGAGCATGGGTGAGGGCGCGCTGGCAATGCTGGTAAAGGCTCTCGACCCGCTCCGAGTGGGTGGGCATATCGTAGTAGGACTCTTCGCCGGTGTTGAGTACACGCCCCTGCAGATAACCGACCGGCTCGTCGAGCACGCTGTAGTCCCCAGTGACTTCCACGTAGCGGCTGGCTGCCAGTGGCAGCCACAGCAGGTCGTCCGAGCAGCGGGTACGCACGCCTCGCTGCAGCGGTGGGTGCCACCAGTGCTGCACATCACCTTCGGCATACTGGTGCGCGGCGCAGGTCAGGAGGTGTTGGCGCGCCGCCATTGGGGCTGCATGGACCATGGCCATACTGTCCTGCAGCTGGTCGCGAAAACCGATGGCGCCTCCGGACTGGTAGTAGCCGCTACGCGCCCAGAACCGGCAGGCGATCACCTGGTACATCAACCAGCCGTTGGCCAGCACATCGAGCGCGGGTTCCGGCGTCTCGATCTGCACGGCTTCCAGTGTCTGTCGCCAGTAGCCGCAGACCTTGTCGAGGGTGTCCTTGGCGGCTTGCACGCCACGATATTGCTGGACGCAGCGGGTGGCAGCGCTGGCGTCCTTGGCGGCGCCCAGGCGAAACACCACTTCACGGCTTTCGCCAGGCTCCAGCTGCAGCGCCACCTGCAGCGCCGCGCACGGGTCCAGGCCACCGCCCGTGCGTCCCGACAGCCGCGTCTGGCGCATGCCCAAGGGTGCCTGGTAATCGCCGTTGGGTCCCAGGAACTCGCTGCGATCACAGGTCTGGCCCTGCACGGGCAAGTCGCAGTCGAGAAACGCCACCTGGGTGGAAAAATCCACTGCGAAACTGTTACGGGCAAACAGTGCGCCGCTGACCGGGTCAGTCTCACTTACCACATGCATGGCGGTTCTACTGCGCAGGTCGCCCAGCACCCACTCGGCGAAGCAGGTGACAGACAACCGTCGCACACGGGCTGAGGTGTTGTGCACCTTGAGCCGGCTGAACTTGACTGGGGCATCCAGTGCAACATGCACCCAGAGCTCCGTATGCAGTCCGGCTTCGGCGTACTCGAACACACTGTAGCCAAAGCCATGGCGGGTGCGGTAACGGCCAGGGCCCGGGCAGGGCTGCGGGGTCGGCGACCAGTACTCGCCGCTGTCTTCGTCGCGCAGGTAGAAGGCTTCGCCACTGGGGTCGGCAACCGGGTCGTTATGCCAGGGCGTCAACCGGTACTCGTGGGCGTTCTCGTACCAGGTGTAGGCGCTGCCAGCCTCGGAGACCACGCAGCCGAACTGCGGATTGGCCAGGATGTTGACCCACGGTGCCGGCGGCGGTGTGCCGGGAAGCAACGGGATGACGTATTCGCGGCCATCGGCGCTGAACCCGCCATAAGGATTGCCCAGCATCAGCGCCGTCTGCTCCGCTGACAGAGGGCTGGCGAGTGAGGGCCTGGGTTTGGGCGCACTGGCCTGGAGGGCTGGGGGAACCGGCGGCTGGCGCCGCAGGTGCAGTTGCTCGGCCAGCGAACCGAGGCTGTCGTCGAGCACCAGCCGCGCTACCGACAGGGTCAGCAGCCGATCCTCGGCGGACAGTTGCTGCGCAGGGCTTACGAAGATGCCGCCAGGGCGGTCGAGCAGGGCGGCTTCGCTGCCGGAGGCGACGATCCCCATGATCAGTTCCTGCAACTGCTGGCGGTAGCCCACCTGGTCCTCGTTCCAGATCACCAGGTCGAGTGCCAGCCCTTTCTGGCGCCAGTAGGCATGGGCCAGCACCATCTGCTTGACCAGATGGATGTTGGCCGGGTCGCCGATCTGCACCAACACGATCGGCAGGTCACCGGACAAGCCCTGGCCCCAAAGGCCTGACTGGCTGCGCCGGTTGCTGGCCAGCAGCGCTCCGCTGGCGCGCATGCTGGCATTGGGGTAGAGCACCGAGGCGGCCATCTGCTCGAATAGCCGGGCGTCGGCCAGCGAGCCGTTGAGCTGGTGCAGCAGCACCTGGCTGTGTGGCCAGGCGAGGTCGAACACCCGGTCAGCCAAGTGTCGGTCGCGGTACTTGGCGACCTGTTGCAGGCAGGCGTCGCGGCTGTCGGCCACGCCGGTGACCAGATCGACCGTGGCCGCATGGCCGGGCATCAAGGTGATGCGGCAGCGGATGGCCACGATCGGGTCCAGCACGGCCCCTGCGCTGCCGGACAATACCTCGGTGCTGCGGTCCAGCGCTGCCGGCCTTGCCAGCGTGCGCCCACGCCCGATGAAGCGGGCCCGGTCGGTTTCGTAGGACAGCGCATCGATGTCGGCGCCGTGCACTGCCAGCACGTGGCACATCCACGGCACGGGGTCGTGTTGCGAGCGCGGCCGCCGCGTGCAGAGAATCGCTTGCAGCGGGCGGATCAGTTCGGTCTGGATGAACAGCTTGCTGAAGGCCGGGTGCATGGCATCGCTCAAGGCCGGTGCCAGCACCACTTCGGCGTAGCTGGTCAGCTCAAGGGTGCGGGGCTGGTCGCCATGGTTGGTCAGGTGCAGGCGGCGCAGCTCGATGTCGTCCTCGGGCGACACGGCAATTTCGGTGTGGCAGTCGAAGTCGCGCTCGCGCACGCGAAACTCCGCGCGGCCGTCGCTGAAGATCGCCTCCTGCACTTTCGCGCGGTGCCGCGTCGGCTGGTAGGTGGTGGACCAGTAAACGCCACTGGCAACATCGCGCAGGTAGCAGAAGCTGCCCAGGTCATTGCAGCTGGTGTCTTCGTGCCAGCGAGTGACTGCCAGTGAATTGCGCTGACTGTAGCCACTGCCCACGTGATTGACCATGACGTGATAGCGCCCGTTGGACAGCAGCTGCACGGCCGGGTGGCGCCGGTTTGGCTCGCCGAACACCCGCAGGCGTATCTCGGCGGCGCGCTCGGCGGCCTCCAAGGGCGGGGCCTGGAGGGTATGCAGGTACGGGGCAGCCGTTTTCGGTACGCGCTCCTGCAAAAGCAGCATGCTGGCCTGGAACTGTGGGTCGGATGCAAAACGCCGTTGCATGGGCTTGTTCAGCAGTACAGCGGTCAGCGCCAGGAAACTCATGCCCTGGTGGTGGGCCATGAAGGAGCGGACGATCACGGCGTCCTGCCCGGGCGGCAGGCGTGCCTCGCTGTAGTCCACGGCTTCGTAGAGCCCGAAGCGGCCAGCCAGACCGAGCGTGGCCAGCCGTTGCAGGTTACGGCGCGCGGCAGAGGGCGCCACCATCAAGGCCAGTGCGCTGGCGTATGGGGCCACCACCCGGTCTTCACCCAGGCCGCGCTTGAGGCCAAGCCCCGGAACGCCGAACGCCCGGTACTGGTAGTTGAAGTGCGCGTCCAGCGCATTGTAGGCCGACTCCGAGACGCCCCACGGCAGGCCAGTCTGCTTGCCGTGTTCGATCTGGCGATTGACAGCGGCCTGGCAGGTCTGGTCGAGCAGTGTACCTTCATAGTTCGGCATCACCAGCAACGGCATCAGGTACTCGAACATCGAGCCGGACCAGGACAGCAGCACAGGCACGCCGGCATTGCTGGTGAGCAGCCGGCCCAGTGCGAACCAGCTGTCCTGGGGCACCTGGCCCTGTGCGATGACCACGAAGTTGGTCAGGCGCATCTCTGATGCCAGCAGGTCGTAGAACGCGGCATCCAGGCGATGCTCGTCGGCGTTGTAGCCGATGGAGAACAGGTTGCGATGGTTGTCGTAAAGGAAGGTGAAGTCCATGTCGGCCAGGGCTTCAATGCGGCTGGCCAGGGCGTGCGCCTGGGCGATGCGCTGGCGGGCAAGTGCCCTGACGTTGGCCACTGCAAGTCGCTCGGGCTGCGGCCACTGCTCTGCGTCCAGCTGTGCCAGATGGCGCCAGCTAAGCGGGGCCGGGGGCTGCTGATCGTTGCCAGGCGGCAGGTGCAGTTGCTGCAATTCGCCGCTCAGGTCCAGGCATTGTTCATACAGGGCATTTAGCCAGAATGCACAGTCGTCAGCCGCTTGCGCCCCTGGGGCAATGGCAGCCGGTTGCGTGATCAGCGCCTGCAGCTGTTCGACCAGCATGGGCAGCAGTGCGGCCGGTACGTTGCTGGCCTGCACGTGGGCCTGCCACACCTGTTCGCGCATTGCCTTGATCGGTGGGGCGTCACAGCTTGTGCTGGGGCAGACGTCCAGCAGCGTGTCAAAGGTGTCGAGCAAACCTTGGGTCAGGCGCCGGTCAAGCACCGGCGTCTCGGGCATTTCAAGGAGCCCGGGCCTGAGTGTCAGCAACAGGGCGGCCAGGTTGCCGCTGTCCACGCTGGAGATATAGAGCGGCGACAGCGGCTTGAGGGTCTGGGTGTCGTACCAGTTGTAGAAGTGCCCTCTGAAGCGCTCCAGGCGGCCGATGCTGTCGAGCATCTGGGCCAGGCGTTCGAACAGACGACCGGCACTGAGGTAGCCAAAGTCATGGGCCGCCAGGTGCGAGAGCAGGGCCATGCCCATGTTGGTCGGCGAGGTGCGATGAGCGATGCTGGCGAAGGGTGACTCCTGAATGTTGTCGGGCGGTAGCCAGTTGTCGGCGGGGCCGACGTGGCTGTCGAAGAAGGCCCAATTGGCGCGGGCCAGTCGATGCAGGAATGCCAGGTCTTCAGCCCCTGGCATTAACTCGGCCCGGCTGTTCGGGCGGCTGAGCCACCAGGCCAGCGCCGGGCCGAGCAGCCAAAGGGCAAGGACCGGCGATGCCATCAGCAGTATCACTGGCTGCATCGCCAACGTACCGCCCAGCAACAGCACCAAAACCGGTTGCCCCCATTGCTCACGGTACATTGCCTGTAGCGTGTCGGCGCTAATGCGTTCGTCTTCGCGCGAGGGGTTCCATTGCAGCAGGCGCCTTTTACTGACCACGAGCCTCCACAGGGTGCGCAGGATTGCGTCGAGGCTGAAGTAGGCCTCGAAGGGTAACCAGGCCAGTGACAGACCGGTACGCAAGAAATAGGTGCCAGATGTGTGCAAAGCTGCCAGCAGGTGTTCTGAAACGGGTACATCGGTGGTCTTGCCCAGCACTTCGAGCAGAGAGTCGAGCAGTGGGCGCGTCAGCAGCAACGCCAGTAGCGATAGCGTCCAGGCAAGTGGCGTGGCACTCGCCAACCAGCCCCACAGCAGCAGGGTCAGTAGCGCCGCCGGCTCCAGGCTGCGGCGCAGGTTGTCGAAAATCTTCCAGCGCGACAGGGCGCTGAGCGAACTTTGCGCCAGACCTTGAGTGCCAGTGCGCAGCCACGGCAGCAGCCACGGCAGCAGTTGCCAGTCGCCGCGTATCCAGCGGTGGTGGCGTTTGCTGTCGGCGCTGTAGCGGGCCGGGTAGGCTTCGAACAATTGCACATCACTGAGCAGACCTGAGTGAGCGTAGCAACCCTCGATCAGGTCATGGCTCAGTATGCGATTGTCGGTGAAGCGGCCCTCCAGGGCCTGCTCGAATGCATCCACCGCATAGATGCCTTTGCCGATGAAAGAGCCGCTGAGAAAGAGGTCCTGGTAGACATCCGAAACAGCCTGTGTGTAGGGGTCGACTCCGGCGTCGCTGCCAAACAGCCGCGCATAACGCGAGCGCGACACACTCGGCAGGCTGATGCCCACCCTCGGTTGCAAGATTGCATAACCTGCCTGGATACGACCGGTATGTGCGTCGAAGCGCGGGCGGTTCAGCGGGTGCTGCATGGCGCCGACAAATTGATGGGCGGCACCGCGAGGCAACTGGGTGTCGGTGTCCAGGGTGATGACATAGCGCACGTGGCCAAGGGTTTGCAGGTTGCCGACGATGCGCATGAAGCACTCATGGCCGTCGCCGCGCAACACCGCGTTCAGCTCGGCGAGCTTGCCGCGTTTGCGCTCGCGCCCCATCCAGCAGCCTTCTGCGTTGTTCCATATGCGTGGCCGGTGAAACAGAAAAAAGCGCTCGCTGCCAGGGCCTGGATACTTGTGATTGAGCGCCTGGATGCCTTGGCTGGCGAGTTCGAGCAGTGCTTCGTCTTCGGGCCGTGTCTGCTCGCGGGCATCCATGAAGTCGCTGAGCAGGGCGAAGTGCAGGTGCTCGTCACGGTTAGCCAGGAAGCGTACCTCCAGACCTTCGAGCAGTTCCTCGACATCGTCGGCAGTGGCCAGCAGGGTTGGCACCACCACCAATGTGCGGGCCTCTGCGGGAATGCCGACGGAGTAGTCCAACCGCGGCAAGAAGGACGGTTTGACGGTCAGGGTCACCAGCCAGTTCACCAGGCCGATGGCCAGGCGGCTGGTGCTCAGCAGTATCGGCACGGCCATGCCAGCGAGCACCGCGATGGGCCACCCCTCCAAGTCGATGGCGCGTATGAAACCCCACGCAAACAGGCAGCACAGCAGCGCCACAGGCACCAGATAGAACGCTAGCGGTGCCCGGTGCAACAGGCGCTGCCAGCGCTCGGCCAGCGGCACCCGCGCAGCGAGACGCTGCTCCAGCAACGGCAGCCCGGCACCTGCCAGGTAAAACCCCACATGTTCGGCCTCCTCACCGGGGGCGGCCCCGGAAGCCTCAGCCAGTTCGATGGCCGTGCGTGCCACGGCGGCTTCGCTCAAGGCGCAGTGGCGTGCCAGGCGTTCGACAACGTGCCGGTAATGGTCACGGCTGGTGAAGTCCATGGCTGGGTAGACGGTGGCCGGGTCGCGGCACAGCGTCTGCTCTACATGGCTCAGGTGCTCGACGAACAGTCGCCAGTCGATGGTCGACAGCAGTCGCAGGCTGCCGATGCTGTTACTGATGGACACCTGATCGATGGCCTGCTGCTGTGCATCGAGCTGCACATGGCGCTCGATGCTCAGCGCCGACTCGCTGAGCATCTGCTCCACCCACAGCAGCGGCTGGGTCAGTGAAGCGCTGTGGCCCTGCAGCCTCCTGGCCAGCTCGGCGACAAAGGCGGCGGTCATCGGCGGATCCGAGCGGGCCATGTCGGCGACCACCAGCACCACGCTCTTGGCATCGCGCTCGGCGGTTTCGCCAAGCCGATCGGCCCAGAAATTGGCCAGGTCGCGGTCAGCCCAGTTTGCCATGACCCGCGCCGCCACCCGCCGCAGGTTCTCGATCAGGGCCAGGCGTAGCATGATCGGGATCGCCCAGAGTTCTCCCAGGGTCAGGGTAGCGGCCTGTTGATAGGCCACGACGAAACGGCTGAGGCTTTCGGCGTCGATCCGCCCGTCACCATGGGAAATAGTCTCAAGCGCAATGTCGTAGACACGGGGCAGGCCGCTGGAGGGGCCGTTGTCCAGCCTTGGCAGCTGCAGGCTGTAGTCGGCTGGCAGGTGGCGTTTGGCAATACGGATCTGGGTTTCGACCAGGTAGAAGTTGTCGAGCAACCACTGCGCAGCGGGCAATGCCGGACGCGAGCTGGGCAGGGCGCCGGCCAGGGCAGTGCAACTGGCGCAGAGCATGCGCTCGTTATCGGCCAGGCGGGCGAGCAGCGTGTCGTCCGCCGGCAGTCGGCTCAAGCGATGATGATGGGCCAGCCAGAGACCGTGCTCGGCCATCTGGTCGGCGTTGTACAGCTCCGAGCGCAGCAGGCTTTCATAGGTGAAGATATCAGGGGGTGAGTGCCAACGCGCGGCATGTGCGTACAGGCGACGTAGGTAGGCGAGTGTGTTGAGCCAAGGATTGTCCATGGTGTGCTGATTTGCCGATCTAGCCTTTCAGCTGCCAGTCTG
The DNA here is from genome assembly GCF_003269045.1 of Pseudomonas sp. URMO17WK12:I7. NCBI lineage: Bacteria > Pseudomonadati > Pseudomonadota > Gammaproteobacteria > Pseudomonadales > Pseudomonadaceae > Pseudomonas > Pseudomonas sp. URMO17WK12:I7. The sequence goes on from NZ_QLTL01000020.1 coordinate 43,147, forward strand.
CGGCGCTTGTTAAGCAGCGTCTGTACGGTAGCGAACAGACTCGCATCGGACCGGCGCCCAAGCTGACGTCATGCATCGTTTTAGACATCCAATGCGATTACCTGCGCGCGTTCGAAGAACGCCGTTCACGAGCTGACCCTGTCCCCTCCTGAGAACTGGTCGAATTGAGCCGGTCGCTTCTGGCGGTCATGACCCACTGCGGATACGATCCAACTCAAGCACATGAAAAGGAATTCAAGAAAAGGGATGTACCTTGCACCTCTCTGGATGAAGTCCGGCAGCGCATCGATGCCATCGACCAGAGCCTGGTTTCACTGCTCGCCCAGCGTGGCAAGCGGGTGACGCAGGCTGCGAGCTTCAAGAAAAGCACTGATGACCTGCGTGCACCCGCGCGGGTCGAGCAGGTCATCGAAAGGTGCGTGGATTGCCCGATGAGGCAGGAGCTTCGGCAGCGGTTGTGGAACAGGTCTACCGGGCCATGATCTCGGCGTTGATTGCCGAAGCGCTGAATACTCACGCCAAGCTGACCCAAGAGGCCTCAGGCGCTTGAAGGATGTCGAGATAGGCGCCACGCGGGGTAGCGCCTCAACCCGATAGCGGGTCGGGGCGCCTTTGCTTTTTGATCAGTCGACCCGTACAAACACATTCTTGGCGAAATCACTGCCGCCAACGGCTTCCAGGCGCTTGCCGCCGTCCAGCACGCGTACGTTGATCAATGCCTGGCCATCCTTGTTGCGCGCGACGACCACATCATCCGTGCGCTCCCACTCATCGACCTTGACCTTGCTGCCGTTGGCGATGATGTAGTCGCTGGAGAACTCGATTTTCTGTTTCGGGCCCTGGATACCCATCACCGTCGTGGTTTGTTCATAGGTGCCTTCCAGGGCATCGTTGCCGCAGCCGGCCAGTACACAGAATGGCAACGCAGCGAGCACGAGTTTGAATTGACGCATGGGATGTCCTTATCGGGTGTTTTCAACAAGCGCGGGTCATGGCGCCGGTCCTTGGGCGTTCGCACGGGGTGCGAATGGCGACGCGGGATTATACATACTGGTTGAAAAAAATCTGATTTTGCCCCTTAGTTGTTGTGCATTTCCCATCGATACGCTTCCCGCCTTTTTTCGTTGCGGCCGCTTGGGCACCGCTCTAGTCTCGGCCTGTCGATGCTCATCAGCGACACGGCTTTGACAGGCCGTATTCGACAGTGAAGGTAGGGCTTACCTCTATGGTGGCTGTGCGTGGTGCACCTTTGTGTGCGCCGGGTTTGCATCTCTGTCGACCGGTCTGTCAACCCATGCACAGCTGCCACCCCATTGTGTGACAGCGATGGGTGTCGGCCTCATCGACAGCGGTATATATATGCTGAAGATTGCCCCCGTTCCACTCCACGATATTCATTCCCTCGAAGACACCCTGATCCAGGCTACGCCCTGTGCGCGACGACCGTGGTGCATCAGGCATTGCTGCTGCAGCCCACGTCACCAGCGTCGATGATGATGGCTTCGATGCATGAGATGGAGGCGCTGCGGGCTTTGCTCGAATCAGCGCTTATCCAGGTGCAGATGCCCACCGGGCCTCGGACATGGCACTAAAGCTCAGGTGATGTGCTGGCGGCTCGGCCCTCTTCGCGGGCAAGCCCGCTCGCACAGGTACTGCGCAAGCCTTCAGGCCTGTTGTGATCTCTGTGGGGGCGGGCTTGCCTGCGAAGAGGCCAGATCAGGCAATAGAAATTTCAAGGAGATTGAACAGTGACTACAGACAACACCCCATGCACCGTCGGCAAGACCACCTGCTGAAGGTGAGAACCAGACCCACCCATTGTTCCGCATCGAGCCCGGCATCCTGTGCCGCGACGCCCGCGAGCAAGCCTCGGAGCTGATGGGCTATGTGCGGGAACTGACCGTCCTCGGGCTGATGGACGAGAAGCCGATGATGATCTGAGCTTCGCACTACCAGAGCGCAATGGCCAAGGCGTTGATGGACGATGCCGAGCTGGGCATGACGCAATGAACCGCTAAGGCTTCAGGTCTGGCATATCGGTGCCGGCAGCGACATTCGCCTCGGCTTCAAGCTTCAGCCGGTCGGCCTTGCTGATGTACTTGGGTTTGTTGCTCTTGGGTGCCAGCTTGGCATTGGCCTTTTTCTGGTGGGCCTTGAGCAGCTGTTTGAGTTTTTTCTGGCGGTTCATTGTCCATCTCTGAAGTGCAGCCTAGGTCGCGCATTGTACCTCGGGAACTTCGTGCAGCGGGCCCGGTCTGTAGCCTCTCGCCGAATTCACCAAGCTTCCCGGACCCTGTTGAGTGCCCACCTTCATGCCAAGCCCGCGTCTGCTGTCAGCATTGTTCCTGTTGTTCAGCGCCGTCGCCTGCCAAGGCGTGCTGGCGGGTCCATATTCGGCGCCAGCGCGCAGCAACAAAGCCTCGATCCAGCTGATCGAGGCCGCCTCGCGCCAGTATGAAGCAGGCAAGCTGGATCAGGCCGCCGCCACGCTGGAACGTGCGCTGCAGATTCAGCCGAACAACCCCGCCACGCTGCACTACCTGGGCGTGCTGCGCCTGGAACAGGGGCAGTATGACCAAGCTGAAGTGCTGGCCGTGCGCTCCAACCAGCGCGTTGGCAGCAACATCGCGCTGCGCAATCGCAACTATCAGCTGATCCAGGCCGCGCAGAAGGCCCGGGGTTCCGGCCTGATACCAGTGGCTCGATGATGCAGGTTATTGATGAACTTAATTCCATTGATATATGAGAATTCGCCAATAATTGCGTGCCTGGGAATGAATAGACTGGAAGGCCATTGAACGGAGCCTTCCAATGTCTGCCTACGAAACAACCGCACCGGTTGCTTCCACCTCCAGAAACGCAGGACTCAGCATCGCGATCCTGGCCTTTTCCGCCTTTCTCATTGTCACCACCGAGTTCCTGATCGTGGGCCTGCTTCCCGCGCTGGCCAGGGAACTGGACATTTCGATGGCCGTTGCAGGGCAGCTGGTGACGCTTTTTGCCTTCACCGTGATGATGTTCGGTCCGCCTCTGACGGCGGCGCTGTCGCATCTGGAGCGGAAAAAGCTGTTCATCGCGATCTTGCTGCTGTTCGCCGCCGCCAACGCCGTTGCCGCCGCCTCAAGCAGCTTCTGGGTGCTTGCCGTGGCTCGCGTGCTGCCTGCCTTGGCCTTGCCGGTGTTCTGGGGGACTGCCAGCGAGACCGCTGGGCAACTGGCCGGGCCGCTGCGGGCGGGCCAGGCTATTTCAAGGGTTTACCTGGGGATTTCGGCGGCCATGCTGCTGGGCATTCCGCTAGGGACTGTCGCGGCCAATGTGATCGGCTGGAGAGGGGCGTTCTGGGTGCTCGCCGGGCTTTCATTGATCATGGCTGCAGCCATGTGGGTCTGCATGCCGAGTGTGGCGCGCACGGCCAAGGTGGATTTCCTCAAGCAGGCGCGGATTTTCAAGGAGCCGTGTTTCCTGGCCAACATACTGCTTTCTGTGCTGGTGTTCAGTGCCATGTTCATTGCCTACACCTACCTGGCCGACATCCTCGAGCGAGTCGCGGGCGTGGCCCCGACCGATGTTGGCTGGTGGATGATGGGCTTTGGCGCCATTGGCCTGGTGGGTAACTGGATGGGTGGCAGGGCTGTTGACCATTCGCCGATCAAAGCCACCATCGGCTTCCTCGCGCTGCTTGCCCTGGGTATGGCCGCGACCGCTGCGCTGGCTCAAGGCGGCTGGTTGTTCGGTGTTGCGCTTGGGCTGTGGGGCATCGCCAATACGGCGCTTTACCCGGTCAGCCAGGTGCGCGTCATGCGTTCGGTCAGCCACGCACAGGCGCTGGCGGGCACCAGCAATGTCTCGGCGGCCAATGCCGGCATTGCTGTGGGTGCCATCGTCGGCGGCATGACTTTGTCGAGCCTGGGCATCGGCTACCTCGGCTATGTGGCCGCTGCTGTGGCGGTTCTCGCGCTGCTGCTGGCGCTGGTCGTTCGCAACCTCGCGCCTGCGCGTTAGGGCAGGGCGGTCAGCTATCGCCAGCCTGGCTGCCATGGGCGGTCAGCCTCGGCAACAGGTAGTCAAGCAGTGCACGTACCTTGGGCTGGTTCTCGCGGCTCTTCAGCCATACCAGGTTCATGGGCAGACCGTCCGTTGCCAGCTCAGGCAACACCTCGACCAGTGTGCCCTGGTCGAGGTGCCGCTGGGTCAGCCAGGTCGGTAGTTGGCCGATGCCATGCCCGGCGAGCACTGCGGCCACTTCGCCCTCGCCATCACCAACAGCGATGCGCGCCTGTAGCGTGCGTCGCTCCATCTCCCCCGGCTGGCGGCCTTTGAAGAACCATGGGCTGACCTGGCCATCACCGTGCCCATAGCCGACACAGTGATGCTGATCGAGATCACGCTCGTTTTGCGGGGCACCGTGCTGCGCAAGGTAGCCGGGTGCGGCGCAGAAGATCAGGCGTTGGGCGCCGAAATACTGGTGGCCCAAGCCGACAGGCCAGGCATCCGGGCCGCCGATGCGCACAACGATGTCGATGCCTTCGTGTACCGGGTCGATAAAGCGGTCGGTAAATGAGATGTGCGGTTGCAGCAGCGGATGCTGATGGATGAAATCCAGGATCAATGGCAGTACATGCAAGCGGCCGTAGGAGGCCGGCAGGTCTATCCGCACCTTACCGTGCGGCTCGTCGCCTTCGGCGCTGAGCGCATGCTCTACCTGCTCCAGGTCGGCCAGTACCGACGTGCAGGTACGGTAGAAGGTGACACCCGCATCGGTCAACGCCAGGGTGCGGGTGGTACGGTTGAACAGTCGTACATTCAGGCGTTGCTCGAGGCGCGCGATACTCTTGCTCACCGCAGAGCCTGTGAGGTTCAACCGTTCGGCCGCTGCAGTGAAACTGCCCAGGTCTGCGACGGTGACGAACACGTCGAGACCCTTCAGCCGTTCGGATGAAAACATGCGTTGCTCCTTTTGAGTGCCATTGGAACAGGAATTGCTCGCAACACTGAAAACCTGACCTGGCAGGGGATAGGCCAATGCTCATGCATGACCACTACTTCATGTACTTCATTGTCGCGACCGTACTGGCCGTGGATGTGGTGGCGGTCACCCTGTATTGGCGCAGCAAACCCTGAAACCCAGCCTCGGGGGAAGAATACCCCTAGTCGGGGCCTTTGCGATGGATCATCGACGGGTATCGCTTCCCAACCCGCCGTGATGGCGGTAGCCTCGGGAGACGTTAGCCGATAGAAATTCCATTCCATGCCTCCAGGTTTCCCCGGGTTGCCGTCACTCAATGCGCTGCGTGTATTCGAAGTGGTGGCGCGTCAGCTTAATTTCCGCCTCGCCGCCGAGGAGCTGGGCGTGACTCAGGCGGCTGTCGCCCAGCAGGTGCGCGGGCTGGAAGCCAGCCTGCAGGTGCGCCTGTTCGAGCGCCTGCCACGGGGCGTTGGCCTGACCGATGCCGGGCGTGGCTATGCTGCGAGCATCCGCAGTGCCCTGGTGATGATCGACGAAGCCACCCGGCAGTTGCGCCCGGCACCCTCCCAGCTCACGGTCAGCGTGACACCTACCTTTGCCTCGAAGTGGCTGATTCCAAGGCTCGGCCACTTCGCTGAGGCGCACCCCGACATCGATCTGCGCCTGCTGGCCACCGACCGTCTTTCCCATTTCCAGACCGATGGCGTCGACATCGCGGTGCGCTACGGTCAGCCGCCGTTCGGTGGCGGGCTGAACGTCGAGCTGCTGATGGAGCAACGCATCGTTGCGGTGGCGAGCCCGGCATTGCTGGCTGAAATGGGCACGCCAGAGAGCTTTGCCGCCTTGCAGGGCTATGTCGCCTTGCACGATGGCCACAACTTCTGGCCCCAATTCACGGCCGCGTTATTCCCCGATCATCCGAAACCGACGTCGAAAAATGTCCGTTTCAACCAGACCTCGCTGGCCATCGACGCCGCCATAGGCGGGCAGGGCATCACCCTTGCCAGCTACGCCTTCGTCAAGGATGACATCGCGGCCGGCAGGCTGCAGCAGGTGTTCCCCCAGCAGCTGAGGCTGGACAAGGCGTTCTACCTGGTATGGCCTCGCAAGGAGGCACCCGCACTGGGCCTTGTCAGAGGATGGCTGAAAGCCCAGGTAGGCGAAAGATAAACTACTGGCTAGGCAAACTTCCCCTGCCTCCCTCGTCCAATGGATGGCTGCTAGTGTGATGAAACTTGCAACACAGCAGTTCCATCATCGAAGGAGGCAACATGTCTGTAGAAAAAGTGGCAATCATCACCGCCGGTGGCAGCGGCATGGGCGCGGCAGCGGCACGTCGGCTGGCGGCTGACGGTTTCAAGGTCGGTATCCTGTCTTCTTCAGGCAAGGGCGAGGCACTGGCCGCCGAGCTCGGTGGCATCGGCGTCACCGGCAGCAACCAGTCGGTTGCAGACCTGCAGCGGCTGGTGGATGCCGTGGTCGAGAAATGGGGCCGCATCGACGTGCTGGTCAACAGCGCCGGCCACGGCCCGCGCGCCGCGATCCTGGAAATCAGCGACGAAGACTGGCACAAGGGCATGGACACCTACCTGCTCAATGTCATCCGCCCGACGCGGCTGGTGACGCCGTACATGCAAAAACAGAAGGGTGGGGTGATCATCAACATCTCCACTGCCTGGGCATTCGAGCCTGTTGACCTGTTCCCCACTTCGGCCGTGTTCCGCTCGGGCCTGGCCGCCTTTACCAAGATCTTCGCCGACAATTTCGCTGGCGATAACGTGCGCATCAACAACGTGCTCCCAGGCTGGATCGACAGCCTGCCGGCCACCGAGCAGCGCCGCGACAGCGTACCGCTCAAGCGCTATGGCACCAGCGAGGAAATTGCCGCCACCATCGCCTTCCTCGCCAGCGACGGCGCTGCCTACATCACCGGGCAGAACATCCGGGTCGACGGTGGCGTGACACGCAGCGTCTGACTACCCATGGCCGCAGCCAGCGCTGCTGCGGCCTGCACGTCATGCAACAGGGAGTTCCCCATGCTGGACGATCTGCTCAAGCGCATCTGGGCGCAGTTGGCAATCCCGGTCGGCCCGGTACGCCACCCTTTCAGGCTGATGCAGCTGGCTACGCTTGACCAGCAAGGCTGGCCGGTGTCCCGCACGGTGGTGCTGCGAAGCGTCGATGCCGGTGCGGGTGCGTTGTACTTCTACGTGGACAAGCGCTCGGCCAAGTGCGCTCAGATAACTGCTGAGCCACGCGTGGCGCTGACCGCACTGAGCCCTTGCGGCGTGATGCAGATCCGCCTGCAGGGGCTGGCCAACCTGGTGAAAGATGCCGGGCAGCTTCAACGCTGCTGGGGGGCGGCGCGTGACAAGACTCAGGCGTTGTTCCGCCATGGCGCTGTGCCGGGGCAGGTGATTGAAAGCCTAGAAAGCGCTTGCGCAAGCACCGTGGATGGCTTCGAGCACTTTGCAATGATGCAGATCAAGGCGACGGCGCTGGCGAGTTGAGCTGACCCGCCATCGCCGCGCAGTTCGGCAAGACTGCGCGGCATTGGCGCTGCAGCCTTTTAGCTGCGCACGGCGCCAGGGCCGGCTGCGTGCCTGGCCGCGCCGCTGTTCGCTGCAGGTGCTGTGTTCCACTCGGCGCTCTCGCGTCGCTGCAGGCGACGGAAGCTGGCGGCAATGCTGTCGATGATCGGCGCATCATTGATCGGGTCCAGCCCCGGATAGGGCTTGCCGTGGTAGTCGCCGTCATGGGCCAGCACAGCCTCGACCTGCTCGCCGCTGGTGTTGTACAGCTGCTTGATCCATTGCGCCTCGCGGTCTTTGCTGGAACTGCAGTGCAACGCATAGTGGATGGCCAGCGCCGCACCCAAGGCCAGGGCCGGCGTGTCGATGCCATGCTTGCGGGCCAGGTCGATGCTGCTCAGGATGCGCTCGTTGCGCTGCAGCTTGCGCATCGGGTCGCGGCCCACGCGGGCACATGGGTCCTTGAACGAACGCTTGCAGCGATCAAGAAAGGCAGCGGCAAAGCGCTCGACCACCTCGGCCATCTGTGGGTACTCGGCCACCAGCGCAGGCGCTACTTCCTGGTGGATCAGGCGCTCGGCCAGCGCGCTCACGCGGGCGTCGCCCATGCCTTGGCCAACCCAGGTGTAGCCCAGCAGGCTGGCGTACCAGGCGATGATGGCATGTGGGCCATTCCACAAGCGGTTCTTGATGATCTGGATCTGGGTGATGTCGGTGACGGTTTTCACCTGCCGCAGCCGTTCCAGCAGGTCGCCGCCACGCTCGACATACAGCGGCATGTCGGGTTCGCTGTTAAACAGCACCAGATGCATTTGGCTCAGGGCATTGCTGGACTGGGTGAAGGGCCGGAAGCGGCTGATCAGGCGCTGGTATTCAGCCGTCGGCGCCGCAGGTGCCGGTTCATCCTCAAGGCTGTTCTGGAACATCTGCGACTTGATACGCAATTGCCGAACCAGGGCGTCATTGCTGATTTTCGAGACGATGCGGCTGACCACCGTTTCGGCGAAATGGGTCTTCTGCAGCACCTGCCTGGCAATATCGGGTGCGCACAGCAACGCCAGTTGTGCCTGTACCTGCCGGCGCACAAACGCGGCGCCGCCGATCTTGTTCAGCACGATCAACAGGGTCAGCTCGCGGCCTCGGCGTTCGAAACGTTGCAGCAAGCCCTTGGCAATCACCTTGGCTTGCTGCTGGATCGCCTGCTCGGGCAGGCTCAGGCCGATGATTTCAGCGGCGTTGTACATCTCGATCACCGCGTGCTCATCGTCCATGTCGATCATGCGCACATTTTCAAGGGTCTGGTCGAACGCGCTGGCGCCGTAACGCACGCTGTAGCTGCCGAACGCGGCAACGGTTTCCCGGAGCATGCGCGAGCGGGTCGCGGCGATGATTTCGCAGGGCCGGGTATAGCCGTCCCAGTGGGCGAATACCTGGGTCAGGTAACCGCCGCCGATGGCGCCGAAACCATGGATGCCCACACGAAACTGGTTGAGAGAGGCCGGGAAGGGCTCGGTGAGTTCCGGCATGCCCAGGTCGGGCACGCACTCGCTCAGGTCGGCGAGGAATTCGGGCATGCTGCGGTAGGCCTTGAGCGCGCCTGCCTTCACCTCAGGTGCAGGCGGCTTGATGTCTTCGATCAGAATGGCCTGGCCTTCGGCGCGGATGGCCGACAGCAGGCCGTTTTCCGAGTCTTCGATCATGAAGCACTGGGCAGGGTCGCAATTGAGTGCGCGGGCCGCCCGCAGGAATATTTCCGGGTGCGGCTTGCCTTGGCTGACTTCATCGCCACAGACGGTGATGTCGAAGTACTTGAGCACGTTGGCGTTGATCAGGTACTCCTCGGCAATCGCCCGGCGGCTGGAGGTGGCCACCGCCATGGTCAGGCCGGACTTGCGCAGCCGCTCCAGTACTTCCAGCAAGCCAGCCTTCAGCGGCACGCCGTGGCTGCGCACGTATTCCAGCTCCAGCTCATCGGCTCGCTGGCGAATCTGTGCATAGGGGAAGTCTTCGCCATTGTGGGCCTTGGCGAGGGCTTCGGCTTTCTTCGCACTCAAGCCCAGCGAGCCGATCAGCGTCTGCTCGCTCAAGGCCTTGCCGAAGATTTCCAGTGAGGCCTGTTTCAACGTCTTGAAACGCAAGCGCTCGGTGTCGAACATCGTGCCATCCATATCGAAGATGGCGCTGAGAATTTTTTTACCCTGAAACAAGATCATTGGTGGTTGCCCCTGATTATTTGCGTGAAATCCTTCGCCTCCAGCAACTGAATGGCGAGTCAATGCGCGTCGACTGCAGTGTGGGCAGTCAGGTAGGGGGCATGCGATCTACAGGGGGGCGCTCGGGATTGACCCAGAGGTAGGGCGGTACGGCGCGGGGCGTGCAGAGGAGGGTGACGAGCTTCGAGGCAATGCGGGGGCTGCGTTTGACTTTGGATTCACGCCCACTGGCTGCAGCCTTGCTGGCAGACAATGGGCGCACATAGCGATGGATACGTGTGATTCCAAGCATGAGGTGCTGTTCTTCCTTTTCTGGTGATTGACGTTCCTTTTTTACCCTTGCATGTATGCGCAAGCAGATGCAAGGCGCAAGCAACATCCGTTCGGTTACCGAACAGAAGCCGCATTCGCGCACTCAAGCCTTTAGCGGCAACTCCGATAGCTGCTCACCCGCCGTCGAAACCTCGACCAGACGTGGCGCCAACAAGCACAAGAGGAGTACTGCCCGCATGTTTGCCGACCTGAAGATCCGTACCGGAATGTTCTGGGTGCTGTTGCTGTTCAGCCTGACCTTGCTGTTCTCCACCGTCAGTGCCTGGCGGGCGGCGCTGGGCAGCGACGAGCAGATCACCGAGCTGGACCAGACCGCACACCAGTCGGATCGGTTGAACAATGCCCTGCTGATGGCCATCCGCTCCAGTGCCAACGTGTCTTCGGGCTTTATCGAGCAACTGGGTGGCCACGACGACAGCGCGAACAAGCGCATGGCGCTCTCGGTCGAGCTGAACGACAAGAGCCAGCAGCTGATCGATGAATTCGTCAACCAGGTGCAGGAGCCTGCGTTGCACGCGGTGGCCCAGGAGCTGCAAGCCACGTTCGGTGAGTATGCCAAGGCAGTGGCCGGCCAACGCGCAGCCACGCAGCAACGTTCGCTGGAGCAATACTTCAAGGTCAACACCGATGCCGGTAACGCCATGGGCCGGCTGCAGGCGCTGCGCCAGCAACTGGTCGCCGCCTTGAGCGAGCGCGGCCAGCAGATCATGCTGGAATCCGACCGCCGCCTTGGGCGTGCGCAACTGCTGAGCCTGGGGCTGCTGGCGGCGACATTGCTGCTCGCCGGGCTGTGCTGGGCGTTCATCGCGCAGCGCGTGCTGCAGCCACTGCGCGAGGCTGCCCGGCACTTTCAGCGGATTGCCGGCGGCGACTTGAGCGTGCCAGTCGAAGGGCATCGGCGCAACGAGATCGGCCAGTTGTTCCATGAACTGCAGCGCATGCAGCAGAGCCAGCGCGAGACCCTGAGCGGGATCAGCAGCTGCACCCGGCAACTGGCCGATGCAGCGACTGCCTTGAACACGGTCACCGAACAAAGCGCCAACCACCTGCGCCAGCAGGGCCAGGAGCTGGAGCAGGCCGCCACCGCCGTCACCGAAATGACCACGGCGGTGGAGGAGGTCGCGCGCAATGCCGTCACCACCTCCCAGGCTACCCACGCGTCCAACCAGCTGGCGGAAAAAAGCCGTCAGCAAGTCAGCGAAAATATCGACGGCACCCAGGCCATGACCCAAGAGATCCAGACCAGCAGCACCCACCTGGCGCAGCTGGTGGGCCAGGTCCGGGATATCGGCAAGGTGCTTGAAGTGATCCGTTCGGTGTCCGAGCAGACCAATTTGCTGGCGCTCAACGCAGCCATCGAGGCGGCCCGCGCCGGGGATGCCGGGCGCGGCTTTGCCGTGGTGGCCGATGAAGTGCGTACGCTTGCCTACCGCACCCAGGCTTCGACCCAGGAAATCGAGCAAATGATCGGCCGTGTGCAACAGGGCACCGAAGCGGCTGTCGCCTCGATGCAAGCCAGCACCAGCAGGGCCCAGTCGACACTCGACGTCACCCTGGCCTCAGGCCAGGTACTGGAAGGCATCTACAGCGCCATCGGCGAGATCAACGAACGCAACCTGGTGATTGCCAGCGCAGCGGAAGAACAGGCGCAGGTGGCGCGCGAGGTGGACCGCAACCTGCTGAACATCCGCGAGCTGTCGAGCTATTCGGCGGCGGGAGCGCAGCAGACCAGCGAGGCCAGCCAGGCGTTGTCCGGGCTGGTCGGGGAGATGACGGCGCTGGTGGGGCGGTTCAAGGTCTGAGGCTCAGCTTTGCTTGCCCAATACGTAACGGTCGAATTGCTCGATGTACTCGTCGACGTTGTCTTCCAGCATCATCCGGTACTGCTCGCTGAAGTACTTCAGGATTTCCTCGCGGGCCGCAGCCATTTCGGCGCCGGACTTGAAGTTGCGGGCGCTGAGCCAGGCACTGAAGCGGCTGGTGGCAAAGGTCATCGAGGCGCTGACCTTGCCGACGTCGGCAAGTGTGTCGATCTGCTGGTTGGCCAGGTCGATATGCGCATCGGCGCGGTCGTAGAATGCCTGGTCGGTGGCTTGGGTCATGGGAATACCTGTGTGGGCGTGTCGTGCAGGGCGCAAAGCATGCCACAGCGGGTACCCCGCCGGCAGCATTTACCGGTGGCGGTTTATCCGGGTGAACGCGTCGCCGCCCCTGCGCGCCACCGTGTCCTGCTGGCTGACACAGTCTTCCAGGCGCCGCGCGATCGCGCGCAGCACCCGGTCACCGACGGCATGCCCGTGCACATCGTTGATGCCCTTGAAGTCGTTGATGTCGAGGAACAGCCGCGAGAACGGGCGGGCATGGTGCAGCGCACTGGCCAGCCGCTGGTTGAACAGCGAGCGGTTGCGCAGCCGGGTCAGCGGGTCGTGGTGAGCGAGAAAGCGCAGTTCCTGTTCGGCCTGGGCCAGTGCCGTGGCGTTGCGCGCCACGCCGATGCGCGCGCCCACTTCTTCGGACCAGAAGGCCGACCAGAGGATGTGCACCACGCCACCGTCCTTGCGCAGGTAGCGATTGCGGACGTTGCAATGCGGCTGGCCGTTCATCACCCGGATGATCGAGGCGCGGGTGGTTTCCAGGTCGTCGGGGGTGCATGTAGGGGGTGATCGGGGTGCCGATCAGCTCGTCGGCGCGGTAGCCGAGCAACGCCTTGCAGGCATTGCTGACGAACACGATGGTGTTGTCCCGGTCGACCACGAACACGGTGTCCAGCATCAGCTGGATCAGCTTGGGGTAAAGAGCTTGCAGGTCAACGGGCATAGGGGCGTCCGGTGCGTCGGGCTCGGGCGTGGCCAGCCTACACAGTGGCGGGCAGGTTCCACCCGCGGCCATTGATGCAGATATACTGCGCGGTCGTTTTGAGTATTCAGGAGTCGTTCATGCAGCAGGTTCTGCTCATCGTCGATGTCCAGTCCACCTTCAGCCCCCCCGAGTGGCTGGTGGACGGCATTCGTCTTTTGTCAGCGAGGATTCCGTCGGTTGCCTCGGTCGAATTGCACGATGAACAGGTGACGCCGTTCCAGCGCCAGCTCGGCTGGCACCCAGCGGCCGAAGACGAGTGCCTGGTCGAAGTGGACCAGGTGTTCATCAAGCATGGCTATGGCCAGACTGCCGAGACCATCGCCCATATCAGGCAACTGGGCGTGGAACGCGTGCTGGTTTGCGGCATGCAGACCGAGACTTGCGTGCTGGCGGCAGGCTTTGCGCTGTTCGATGCCGGGTTGTGCCCGACACTGGTGACCGACCTCACCGTCGGTTCATCGCTGGACCGCTCCGGCAAGCTGGGCACCGACCTCTGGAAGCACCACTTCGGCAACGTGACCACACGGGCCGAGGTGATGGCCGAGGTCGCACAGTCGGGCTACTGAGAAAACTGCGAAAAGCCAGCGCGCATCGTTTAGCATGGGGGCGCCGATGCACCTGGCCCCCCATCCTTGTCGAAACGCGTTAGCTCCCCATGACTGCCTTCTACCTCAAGTTCCTCATCACCCCCACGCTCATGCTGGCCATCTCGTTGGCAGCCAGGCGCTGGGGGCCGCAAATTGGCGGCCTGCTTTCCGGGCTGCCGGTCACGTCAGCTTTGGTTGTGCTGTTTCTCAGCCTTGAGCAGGGCCCGGGTTTTGCCTTGCAGGCGGTGCCCGGGGCACTGGCAGGCCTGGCGGCAGTGCAGGCGACCTACCTGTTCTACTACCTGGTGACGCGACGGGTTGGCGCCTTGCCCGGCTGCATCACTGCGCTGGCGGTGTATGCCGCGACGGCAGCACTGATGAGCCATCTGGGCTGGGTGGGGTTGTCGGTGGCGGTGACGCTGGTGCTGCTGTGCCTGATCATCGTCGTCACCTCGCAACCGGCGCCCACCGGCAATGCCAAGGTGGTGCAACTGCCGCGCTGGGTGATCCCGATGCGCATGCTCACGGCCACCGCGCTGCTGGTGGCGATCACTGCCAGCGCCGAGTGGCTGGGGCCGGTGGCCAGCGGCCTGTTGGCGCCGATCCCGGTGATTGCCTGGCCGCTGGCGGTGTTCGCCCATGTTCAAGGTGGGCACCAGGAACTGGGGGCCATCGTGCGTGGCAACGCCATTGGGGCGGTAGGCGTACTGGGCTTCTACCTGGCGGTCAAAAGCACCATCGCACAGTGGGGCAGCGTGCCGTCCATTGCCGTCGCCGTGGTGCTGGCCGTGGTGGCAACCTTCGCCCTGGCCAAGTTGCTCGACCGCCGCTGACTTCTGCACATCGGGCGGGTGCGTGTATCGCTTTGTATCAATGCGCCTGCCACCGCTACTCGCTTACAAATCCTGCGCTCGCCTGATACGCCCGGGATACATGCCTGGGGCCAAATGAGCCAGCCCGAACGAACACGCCTTACGGCCCGCGTTCCCTGGCTCTTTCGCCCTTGAGGCATGACCGTATGACTATCAGGAGAAACACCATGACCCGTATCCAGTTCCCCAACAAGACCCGTCTCGGCCTGCTCGGCATCGCCCTGGTAGGGGGTATCAACCTGGCGTCCTCGGCCTTTGCCGTCGAGGCATTGCCACAAGGCTATCAACTGGCGGCTGCGGAAAAGACCGGGGAGGGCAAGTGTGGGGAAGGCAAGTGCGGCGCCAGCGGCGCCAAGGCCAAAGCCACCCAGGCCGAAGGCAAGTGCGGTGAGGGCAAGTGTGGTGCCAGCGGCAAGGCCAAGGTTACTCAGGCTGAAGGCAAATGCGGTGAAGGCAAGTGTGGCGATGCTTCGTTTGCCCGCACCGACGCTGACCATGACGGCCGCGTTTCCCGTGCCGAACTGCTGGCGGTCGCCCCGGGTGCCGGCGCTGAGTTCGATGCGATCGACGCCAACCACGACGGCTACCTTTCCGAGGCCGAGGTCTACCAGTTCCGCAAGCACCAGTTCGACGCCAACGGCAATCCCTTCCCGACCGACCTGTACAGCAAGCTGAGCCAGGCGAAGAACTGACCCTCGACAGCATCCTCCCCAGGCGCAGGTCGGGGAGGGCGCTGTACCTCAAGGAGCATGCCGATGAACCCTTCATCTACCCTGCAGGGTGCGGGCCTGGGCTTGCGCCGCGCGCTGTTGCCCGAACTGCTGAACATGGACGCCGGTGCGGTGGATTTTCTCGAATGTGCCCCGGACAACTGGATCGGTGTCGGCGGTGCCTTCGGCGAAGGCCTGGCGCAACTGGCCGAGCGCTATCCGCTGGCCTGCCATGGCCTGTCGCTATCGCTGGGCGGGCCGGCACCGCTGGACCATGGCTTCCTGCGCCAGATCCGCGCATTTCTCGACCGTCATCAGGTACCGCTATTCAGTGAACATTTGAGTTACTGCGCCGATGACGGTCATCTCTACGATCTCATTCCGATGCCGTTCACTGACGAAGCAGTGCGCCATACCGCCCAGCGGATTGCTGAAGTCCAGGATGCCCTTGGCCGGCGCATTGCCGTGGAGAACATCTCGTATTACGCCGCGCCGTACCAGGCGATGAGCGAGATCGAGTTTCTGCAGGCGGTGTTGAGCGAGGCTGACTGCGACCTGCTGCTGGACATCAACAATATCGTGGTCAATGCCTGCAATCATCGCTACGACGCCGCCCAGTTCCTCGCCCAGGTGCCGGCCGAGCGGGTGGTCTGCCTGCATGTGGCCGGGCACTACGATGAAGCGCCTGACCTTAAGATCGATACCCATGGTGCCAGCGTCAAGGCGGATGTCTGGAGCCTGCTGGCCAGTGCCTACCAGCACCTTGGGCCGATACCGACCTTGCTCGAGCGCGACTTCAACCTGCCACCGCTGGCCGAACTGCTGGCCGAAGTACAGTATATTCGCAGCCTGCAACCCATGGCGCAGGCCCTGGCGGTGCGCCATGGCTGACGCGTTGCGCGAACAGCAACTGCGCATGGCCGGCCATATCCGCGACCCGCAGGCCAACCCGCCGCCGCCCGGTATCGAAGCGCGGCGCCTGGCGGTGTACCGGCAACTGTTCTTTGGCAACCTGCAGTCGCTACTGGCCGGTAGCTTTCCGGTGCTGCATGCCAGCCTCGCTGCCACGCACTGGCAAGCCTTGTGCGAAGACTTCTATGCCAACCATCGCTGCCAGACGCCGCTGTTCACCGAAGTGGGCGGCGAGTGGGTCGGCTACCTGCAAGGGCGTACCGATCAGCCCGGCTGGGTCGCCGAACTTGCTCATTACGAGTGGGTCGAGACGGCGTTGTTGCTGAGCGATGCCGCTGAACCTGAGCATGATCCTGAAGGCAATCTGCTTGAGGGTGTACCGGTGTTGTCCAGTCTCGCTATGCCGCTGGCCTATGCCTGGCCGGTCAGCCACATCGGGCCGCAGCATCTGCCGGCTGCGGCATCCGCCGAGCCGACACTGTTGCTTGCCCACCGAGGTGCAGACCACAAGGTGACCTTCTCGCGCCTTGCGCCGTTGGCCCATGCACTGATGGCGTCGTTGCAAGCTCAGCCACTGAGCGGGCGTGAACACCTGGCAGCGCTGGCCGAGGCTGTCGGCGTCGCCCCCGCCGCCATCCAGGCGCCAGGCCTTGCACTGCTGCTCAGCCTGAAAGCCCAGGGCGTCGTGCTCGGTAGCCGCTGGGGCTAGGCCGGCGCCAGGCCATTGAGCAGCAGGCGCAGCGAAGCGTCGGCTGCGGCCTGGTAGTCGATACGTTGCCCGGCCTGGCTGGGGGCGTGCCAGCCCAGGCCAAGGCAGGACTGGGCGATGGCCCACACCGACGGCAACACATGCTCCGGGTTCACCGGCGCCAGCTTGCCGCTGCTGATCCACTGGCGCACATGCCCGGTGTTTTCCCGTGCCTGCTGAGCCCAGTGCTCGAGAAAGTTGCCAGGAATACGCTGGCCTCCCTCCTTGAGCTCCTGCAGCAGCACTTTCGAGGCGAACGGCCGGTGCTCGAACAGGCTGATCAGCGCTGTGACCGTGCGGCCCAGCGCCTGCAGCGGTTCGTCTTCGCCAGTGAACGGCGCGCAGGCCTGCAGGTAGCAGGGGGCGATATCCTCCAGCACCTTGCTGTAGATGTTGGCCTTGGACTTGAAGTAGTAGAGCACGTTGGAGCGGGGCAGGCTGGCCAGCGAGGCAATCGCCGATAGCTTGGTGGCGGCATAGCCCTGCTGGGCGAACGCCTCGCCGGCGGCGTCGAGAATGACTCGGCGCACCGGCGCGCTCAGGGTGTCCTCGGTTCCTCGCGGCAGTTCGAACGGCATGATGTACACGGCAACGTTTCCTGGCTGCGCCGGTGCGGTTACCTGGGCGCTGAACAAATGAGAATCGCAATATACAAAAATATACAGCGATTGTGCGCAGGAATATTGCCCTGGCGGTCAGGTGATCGCCTTGGCTGCCGTCAGCACCAACCCACGCAGCCACTTGGAAGACTGCGCCCGGTGCTTGCGCGCATGCCACAGCTGGTAATAGCGCAAAGGTTGCGCGGTGACCGGGAACGGCTCGGCATGGCTTTGGCCACGGCGCCCTCGCTCAGGCCCGGGGCATCCGCGCAATGCTCCGGGCCAGTTCTGGTCATTTTGTCGCTATATACTAAATACCATATCGATGCTTGGTTTCGTGCAGCTACCTCCAGTCCGGCAGAGCGTTGAGCAGTTCGGCTTGCTCGCCAGTAGCCGCGCCCATCAGCACAAAACCCTGCAGCGGCCGTCGGTGCCGAAGTGCAGCCCGTGGTACGGGCAGATGATGTTCTCGCCTTGCACCCAGCCGCGGCTCAGCGGTGCGGCGCCACGGTGGCTGCAGATATCGCGGGCAGCGTTGAGCTTGCCGCCGGCGCGGTACAGCACGATGGGCTCATCGAGCCGGGTGACGGCCTAGGGTTTGTCTGCCACATCGGCGCTGACGGCCACGGGGTGCCAGTGGTGGGTGAGGATTTCACGGTCGTGGGCGCTGAAGGAACGGGTCTGGGTGATCAGGTTCCAGGTCACGCTCTGGCAGGCTGGGGCGGTATCGGGCATTTCGCTTCTCCTTGTTTTCGAATGGCCAGGCCATCCTAGAGAAGCGCTGCCGGCGCGCCCATGGCGCGCCAGGCATGTTGGTCATGTGTGATCGGTTATGAGGCCCAAGGCCTCAACGGCGGTAGTCGCGGTGGTCGTAATGGTGGCCGCGATCATGGTGACGCTCCCAGTCACGGCGGCGCTCGGCTTCGCGGCGGGCTTGCTCGCGGCGCCACTGGGCCCGGCGCCACTCTTCACGGCGGCGGTCTTCGCTGCGGTAGTGCCAGCGCCCATCGCGCCAGTAGCGGTCGTCATGGGCCAGCATCGTGGCAGGTTGCGCATTGGCCACGCTGGCCAGGCTGGGCCAAGGGCTTTCGGCTGCGCGTGCAGGTGCCTGGGCAGCCGTTTCGTGGGCCAGGGCAGGGTTCGAGGTGTGCATCGTATTCGCCTGCGCCGAGCCGATGGCGGCCAGTGCGAACAGGCTGGTAAGCAGCAGTCTCGGGAGTTTGATGTTCATGTGCCAGGACAACCCCAGGTTGACATAGGGACATGCACCGGCGCGGCACCTTCGGCCTGCGGCCGGTGCACGCGTGTGCATGTCCCAATAGACAAGTAAATGGGGAAAAGTTCTGACCATTCAGCGGTTTAGTGATTTTCGCAAGGTCGGTGGGTGGTTATTTCGCGGTCAAGACGTGCGCTCGCGCAGCCATACCAGCGGGCGTGTCGGGTCATCGCTGCCCATGCGGGCGAAGGTGTCCGACTCGAGCATGGCTTTCGCTTGGGCGCCCAGCGCCAGCAGCCGTTCGGCGAAGCCTGGGTCGATGCTGCCGCTGTCTTCCAGCGACACGCCGCTCTGGCTGTGCTGGATGGCCAGGTGGTAATGGCTGGGCGCGTCAGCACTGGCGGCGAGAATGACGGTGTAGTGCGGGCCGAGTGTTGCGGCCAGGCGCCTTTGCACCAGGTCGAGCAGCGAGGTGTGAATGTCATCGTGCAGTGCCGTGGCCAGCGCGGTGGGGGCGAAGGGGGGCATGGGGTGACCTGAAAGGCTTGCTCATATTGATCTCAGCTTAGCCAAGGCGACTGTGAACCTGGGTTAAGCGAGGGTAAAAACCGGTAATTTGTGGGAGCGGCCTTGTGCCGCGAAAAGGCCACAGGGCGGCACCGGCAATCGGCCAGTTGGCGCGTGGATCCTGGGGCCGCTACGCAGCCCATTCGCGACGCAAGGCCGCTCCCACATAAGCGCAAAGGCGTTGAATCAGAAGGTCTGCCCCAGGGAGAACAGGAAGATCTGCGTCTCGGCGTTGTCCGGCTTCTTCAGCGGCGCGGCCAGGCTGAAACTCAGCGGCCCCATCGGCGCCGATGGCTTCGGCCTGGGGCTGGCGATCGCCCGCCGCGCCATTGGGCTGCACCAGGGCAGTATCAGCGCGAAGGCGAGCGAGGCGGGTGGCTTGAGCGTGGCAATCCTGTTGCCACGCCTGGGTTGAAGTGGCGACCCCGCCACAGCCTGTGGGAGCAGCCTTGTGTCGCGAAAGGGCTGCGCAGCAGCCCCAGGTTTTTTGCTTCGCCGCGATAATGCCGAGGCCGCTGCGCGGCCCTTTCGCGGCACAAGGCCGCTCCCACAACGGTCAATCAGCGGCCTAGCATCACGGTCTGCAGCTGCGCCTGAGCCTGCTGCACGGTCTTCGCCTGGGTCGTCAGGTCTTGCAGCAAGCCATTCAGTTCAGCCTGTACTTTCGGGTCGTTGACCTTGACGATCGGCCCGTTGATCTCGATCTGCGCCTTGTGCGCGTCCACGTAGTCGGCGACTTTCAGGCTGCTGTCGAGGGTGCCGTTGATCTGCGGTAGCACCTGCAGGAAGGTATCGGCCGGGACGCTGACGGTGCGGTCGTAGGCCTTGTCGTAGACCACTTTGAGGTCATCAGGCTGCTTGAGCTGGGCATGCGCGCTGTCGGCCTTGGCTTTCTGCTCCTTCAGCTGGATGCCCATGTCATTCAGGCCGGCCTGTACCGCCTTGATGTCGTCACGGCGGCGGGTGATATCGTTCAGCGAACGCACCGCGCCTTTCTGCAGCAGGCTGCCCAGTGGTTTCACGGCGGTATCCATGGCGCCGTTGAAGTCGGTGATCACCGCGTAATGGTCGGTATAGGGGCCAAACGCCTTGGATTCATCGGAGCTCAGCTTGGGCACGTGAACGCCAGGCTTGTCGACGATACGGGTTTGCAGAAATTCGCTGAAGGCGGCCCGCTGCTTGGGTTCATTGTCGCCACAGGCGGCGAGGGCCAACGGCAGGGCGAGGGCAAGCAGCCAATGGGGGCGGAATGAGACGTTCATGTCGATGAAACTCCATATGTGGTTGAGGCACGCCAGCGCTGTGGCTCGCGCAGCGTGCAAGGGTAGCGCTATTTCAGGTGTGGATCCAATCGCCGCAAGCCATCACTCCATTTACGCCAGTGCCAGCGTAAACCCGTCAATCCCCCGCCCGAGCTTGAGCGCCTGGCCATGCAGCACGCGCATCAGGTGCAGCGCCGACTGCGAGGGTGGCTCGAAGCGCGAATACACGAAGCTGATATCGAAATGGATCTCGTCGGCCAAGGGCACCACATGCAGGCCGCTGTCCTGCGCGACGAACTCGTCGATCACACTGATGCCCATGCCCTGCTTGACCAGTGCCACGGCTTCGTTGGCATTGGTGAATGACAGCAGCGAATCCAGCTGCAGGCCGCGCCGCTGGATATGGCCGGCCAACAGTTGGCCGAACGGCATGTCCGGGCGGAACAGCAGCAGCGCATGGCCCTGCAGCTGTTGCAGGGCCAAGGACGGTTGCTGTGCCAAGGCATGCCCGGCCGGCATCACCACCACCATGCGCCCGCGCATGAAGGCCTGGGAGTACAGATGGTCGTGGATCACCGGCAACGCGGCGATCGACAGGTCGACGGTCTTGGACAGGATCTGATTGGGCATGGCGTGCATCAGCGAGGTCTGCCACTCGATCTGCAGCGACGGCGCTTCGCGCTTGAGCTGGGCCAGCGCGGCGGGGATCACCACGGTAGACAGCGAAGCACTGCAGGCGATACGCAGCGTGCGGTGAGTACCGGCGGCCAGGGAGTGGGCGCACTCGTTCACCTGCAAGGCCGCCTGGTACACCCGCTCGACCTCGCGGTACAGCACCTGCGCCTCGGCCGTGGGCACCAGGCGGTTGTTGATGCGCTCGAACAGCCGGTAGTTCAGGCGCCCCTCGATATAGCCGATCAACTTGCTCACGGCCGGCTGGGACACGTAGAGCATCTTCGCTGCCGCGCTGATCGAGCCAGTCAGCATCACCGCGCGGAACACTTCCATGTGCCGCAGCTTGAAGACCATCGTCGTGCCGTCCGGGTTTTCCTGAGCGGGGGTCATGCCTATTACCTTCGGTTATGGTCTTCGCCATCTGTGTATGAGCGCTGTGCAACCGCCCGCAGTATCGTGAGCCCAGGCAAATCGCCCTGGCGGCGAACAATAACAAGATCTGCAGGCAAGCGCATTGGCGCTTGAAGGAACCGCGCTTGAACATCTACGACGAACCCAAGATCGACTGCCATAACCATTTGTTTGACCCTGCACGCTTCGCTTACCACCCCGACGCTCCCTACGCGCCGTCCGGCCAGGAGGTCGCCACCCTGGCCCAGTTCAACCAGGTGATGGATGCCTATGGCGTGCGCCACGCCTTGCTGGTGGGGCCGAACAGTGGCTACCACACCGACAATGCCCTGCTGTTGCACGCACTGGCTGCCGGCCAGGGGCGCTTCAAGGGGATCGCGGTGGTCGAACGGCAGATCAGCCTGGACGCACTGGCCGCGCTGCGCGAGCAGGGCGTGGTCGGTGTGGCCTTCAACCCGGCGCTGTACGGCGTGGTGAGCATGCGCGATGCCGAGCCGCTGTTCGGCAAGCTGGCGGAACTGGGCATGTTCGCCCAGGTGCAGGTCTGCGAAGACCAGTTGCTGGACCTGCAGTGGCTGATCGAAAACGCCTCGGCGCGCCTGTTGATCGACCACTGCGGCCGCCCGGATGCCGCTGGCGGCCTGCAGCAAGCCGGCTTCCAGGCCCTGCTGCGGCTGGCCCGCAGCGGGCGGGCCTGGGTGAAATTGTCAGGCATGCAGAAGTTCGCCGAGGCCGATGGCCTGTATGAGCAAAGCCACGACTACGTACGCGTACTGCTCGAATCGTTCGGGCCGGATGCCTGCGTGTGGGGCTCGGACTGGCCGTTCATCCGCCAGCATGCGCGGGTCGACTACGGCCCGCTGCTGAAACTGGCCGAGCGCCTGATGCCCGACGCCCGCCTGCGCCGCAAGGTCATGTGGGACACCCCGAGGCGGTTGTTCGGCTTCGCCTGATTCCTTGCACTTGCCATTCCAATAACAAGAGAGCAATCGCCATGAGCACTGAGCAGCCAATCGGCGCCGGGGTGTTCGATACCCTCGACACCCCCGCGCGCGCGCAACAACGCACCCGTACCCGTTTCATGATCCTGGCGCTGATTTCCGGTGGCACCATGATCAACTACCTGGACCGCAGCGTGATGGGTATCGCCGCCCCGAGCATCAGTGCCGACCTGGGCCTGAACGCGGCGATGATGGGGGTGATCTTCTCGGCATTTTCCTGGACCTACGCGGCCGCGCAGATTCCCGGCGGCATCCTCATCGACCGCCTCGGCACCAAGCTCACCTACTGGCTGGCGCTGACCCTATGGTCGCTGTTCACTGGCCTGCAGGGCCTGGCCCAGGGCTTTTTGTCGCTGCTTGGCATGCGTTTTCTGGTCGGCGTGACCGAGGCGCCGTGCTTCCCCACCAACAGCCGTGTGGTGGCGACCTGGTTCCCACAGAGCGAGCGAGCCCGGGCAACCGGGATCTACACCTTTGCCGAGTACACCGGGCTGGCGTTCCTGACACCGTTGCTGTTCTGGGTACTGCATGCTTATGGCTGGCGCTTCCTGCTGATGGCGGTGGGCCTGCTGGGCATCGTCTATGGCCTGGTGTGGTGGCGTAAATACCACGAGCCGCACCAGTCGACCTCCGCCAACCAGGCAGAGCTCGACCATATCGCCGCTGGCGGCGGGGTGGTGGACGGCGGGCAGAAGGCCACGAAGTTCAGCTGGTCGCAGATCCCGGCGTTGCTCAAGCACCGCAACATGCTTGGCATCTGCCTGGGGCAGTTCGCCTGCAACTCGACCAATGTGTTCTTCCTCACCTGGTTCCCCACTTACCTGGTCACCGAGCGGCACATGCCTTGGCTGAAGGTAGGTTGGGTGGCGGTGCTGCCGTTCATTGCCGCGTCGCTGGGCACGCTGGTGGGTGGCTGGATTTCCGATGCGCTGCTGCGCCGTGGCTATTCGCTGAACCTGGCGCGCAAGCTGCCGGTGATTGCCGGGCTGCTGACGGCATCGATCATCGTGCTGGCCAACTATGTCGAGTCCGACGCGCTGGTGATCACCATCCTGTGTGTCGCCTATTTCGCCCAAGGCATGTCGGCCCTGGCCTGGATGATCGTTTCCGATATTGCGCCAAAGGGCCTGCTGGGCCTGAGCGGCGGCTTGTTCAACCTGTTCGCCAACGCCGCCGGCATCGTCACCCCGCTGACCATCGGCCTGATCGTCACCGCCACTGGTTCGTTTGTATGGGCGCTGGTCTTCGTGTCGTCGATCACCGCGCTCGGTGCGCTGTGTTACCTGTTCATGGTGCGCGACCTGCGTCGCCTGCCGGATATTCCTTCTGTTGAAAATGGAGCAAGACAATGAGCCAACTCCTGCACGGGCAAACTGCAATCGTCACCGGCGGCATGCGCGGCATTGGCCTGGCAATCGCCCAGCGCCTGCACCAGGCCGGCGCCCAGGTGGTGATCTGGGACCTTGCGGTCGATGGCTGGAACAGTGCTGAAAACGGTTTCGAGCCAGTATTGCGCCAAGCGGTGGATGTGGCTTCGCTGGCATCGGTGGAGGCTGCGTTCGCTGCGGCGCTGGCCCAGGTCGGGCCAATCGAGATCCTGGTCAATAACGCCGGTATCAACGGCCCGGTGGTGGCTTCGTGGGAATACCCGCCTGAAGCGTGGGACAAGGTCATCGCCATCGACCTCAACGGCGTGTTCTATTGCTGCCGCACTGCCATCCCGCACATGCGCGAGCGGGGCTACGGGCGCATCGTCAATGTCGCCTCGATGGCTGGCAAGGATGGCGTGCAGTACATCTCGGCGTACTCGGCGGCCAAGGCCGGCGTCATCGCGTTCACCAAAGCGGCGGCCAAGGAGCTGGCCCAGGACGGCGTGCTGCTCAACTGTATCGCCCCGGCCATGGTCGAGACGCCACTGATGGCCGAAATGACCCCGGAACACATCGCCGCCAGCAAGGCCAAGATCCCCATGGGGCGCTTCCTCAAGGTCGAAGAGATTGCCAACATGGTGACCTGGATCGCCGGGCCGGAATGCAGCTTCACCACCGGCTTCGTGTTCGACCTCAGTGGCGGGAGGGCGACCTATTGAGGCCGCTGGCGGTTGCCCACCTGACGGCGCTGGACTTGGCGCCGGTCGAGTTGCTGCGCAAGGCAGCGCAGGTCGGCTTCAGTGCAGTGGGGCTCAGGCTGCATCCGGTGCAGCCGGGTGCCACAGGCTACCCTCTGGAGGCGGGCAGCGCGGCTGCACGTGAGCTGAAGGCAGCGATAGCGGGCGAGGGCGTGCAGGTCAGTGATATCGAGTTCGTTTCGCTGACGCCTGCATTCCAGCTTGCCGACCATGAAGGCTTGCTTGCCGCTGGCGCGGAGCTCGGCGCAAGCAGCCTCACGGTTTCGGGTGACGATCTGGATAACGCACGCCTCGTGCACAACCTCGCGGCCTTGTGCGAACTGGCCAGCGGCTACGGCCTGCGTGTGGATCTGGAATTCATGCGCTGGCGGGCAGTGGCGAACGTGCAGCAAGCCGTGGCCGCGGTGGCCGCGACCGGGCAGAGGAATGCCGGGGTGCTGGTGGATGCGCTGCACCTGTATCGTTCGGGTGGGGATGAGCAGGCGCTTGCCCAGCTGGACTCGCGGTTTTTGCGGGCTGTGCAGTTGTGCGATGCACCGCTGCAGGCGCCGGCCGAGGCGTTGATCATTCAGGAGGCACGGGAAGGGCGATTGTTGCCAGGGAGCGGGCAGTTGCCGCTGGCGGCACTGTTGAATGCGTTGCCCGCCGATGTGCAGGTCAGCGTGGAAACACCCTCGGCGCTGCTTGCGCCTGATCTGCGGCTGAAGGCCGCCTATGAAGCGACCCGATCCTGGTTGAGCCGGAGTTGAATCAGGGGCTGCAGCGCGGCCCCAACGATCAGATTACCCGGGCGTTGTGCAACGCCTCCAGCGCCTCCCCGCGCAGCCGCGCCAGGCGCTCGTCCGTCCGCTCCCGCGGATACCCCAGCCCGACCCGCAGTTCCCGGCGGACCGTCCCGGGTCGGTTGCCGATCACCAGCACTCGATCACTCAGGTACAGCGCCTCGTCCACATCATGGGTCACCACCAGCAAGGCAATCCCGTGCCGGCGGGCCAGCTGCAGCAGCAAGTCCTGCAGCTTGAAACGGGTAAATGCATCCACTGCACTGAACGGCTCGTCGAGCAGCAACAAGTGTGGCTGGCCATACAGGCCGCGGGCGATGGCCACACGCTGGGCCATACCGCCGGACAATGCCTTGGGCAAGGCATCGGCGAAGCCTGTGAGCCCGACCTCTTCGATCAGCGCAGCCACCCTGACGCGGTCGTAGCGGTTGTCTTCACTGAAGCCGATATTGTCGGCCACGCTCAGCCAAGGCATCAGCCTGGGCTCCTGGAACACCAAGCCAACGTGCTCGGGGCGCCGGTGCAGGAGGCCGCTGAAGTGTGGGTCGAGCTGTGCCACCAGCCGCAGCAAGGTGCTCTTGCCGCAGCCGCTGGGGCCCAGCAGGCTGACGATCTCGCCGGGTTGCAGCTGCAAGTCGATTTGCCCCAGTACAGGGGTGCTGCCGAAGGACTTGGCTTCGACCTGCAGGTCGAGCAGAGGCGCAATGGGTTGCGTGCGTAAGGGTTGATTCATCGGTTCAAGCCTTTGTGTCGGTGCCATCGAACGTGTCGCGCCAGGCCAGCCAGCGCTTTTCCAGCCCGGCCAGCAACCCATCGCTGAGTTTGCCGAGCAAGGCCAGGACGATAATCGCCGCCAGCACCAGGTCTGGCCGCGAGGTATCCCGGCCATCGCTGAGCAGGTAGCCCAGGCCGCGGGTGGCGGCGATCAGCTCGGCAGCGACGAGGAACATCCAGCTCAGGCTCAGTGCGCTGCGCAACCCGGTGAAAACCCCCGGGATTGCGGCAGGCAGCAGCACCCGCCGGGCCAGGCGCAGCGGGCCGAAGCCGTACATGCGGGCAACCTCGACCAGCTTGCGGTCGATGTTGCGGATTGCCGCCACGCCGTTGAGGTACACCGGGAAGAACGCACCGATGGCGATCAGCGTGACCTTGGAGGTTTCGCCGATGCCCAGCCACAGCAGCAACAGCGGTACCCAGGCCAGGCTGGGGATCGCGCGCAGGCTGGCGAAGGTCGGCTCGAGCCAGGCTTCGGCTTCACGGCTGAGCCCGACCCAGGCGGCGAACAGCAGGCCGAGCAAGGAACCGATGGCGAACCCGGCCAGCACCCGACCCAGGCTGGCGCCAATGTGCTTCCATAACGCACCGTCTGCCAGTTGCAGCAGGGTCA
This sequence comes from Pseudomonas sp. URMO17WK12:I7, assembly GCF_003269045.1. Classification (NCBI taxonomy): domain Bacteria; kingdom Pseudomonadati; phylum Pseudomonadota; class Gammaproteobacteria; order Pseudomonadales; family Pseudomonadaceae; genus Pseudomonas; species Pseudomonas sp. URMO17WK12:I7. The sequence continues at coordinate 69,906 of NZ_QLTL01000020.1, forward strand.
GGGCAACCTCGCTGGGGGCTGGCATCTGGTAAGACGCGATCCAGCCCAGGCGCACCACTGCCTCCAGCAGAACGATCAGTGCCAGCGGCAATGCCAGGCCCTTCAGTCGGCGTGGCCATTGCCGCGGTGCAGGCACGGGCAGGGTGTTGGTGGTCATTCGATGTTGGCCTTGCCGAAGGTCGGATCGATCAGGTGGTCAATCACCTGGTCGACGTTCGCCCCCCGCTTGACCAGCTCTTCGGAAACCAGGATCGGTGCTGCGGCCTTGGAGGCGGTCGCATCCTCGGCCGTCAGCTGTGGAGCGGAGAGGTCTGTGCGCGACAGCTGCCGCTTGGCCACATCAAGCGGCAGCTTGGACGCGTCAGCCAGCAGCTGGGCGAATTCGTCCGGGTGCGCGATCGCCCAGTGGCGGGCCTTTTCATAAGCCTTGATGACTGTGGCGATGGTCTGCGGGTGCTGCTTGGCAAAGCCCTCGGTGACGCTGATCACGCCGTAGCTGTTGAAGTCCTTGTTGCGGTACAGCAGGCGCGAACCCGCTTGCAGCTCGCTGGCGGCCATGTGAGGGTCGAGGCCTGCCCAGGCGTCGACATCGCCTTTTTCCAGGGCGGTACGGCCGTCTGGGTGCTGCAGGTGCAGCAGTTCGACGTCGTCCTTGTTCAGGCCGGCTTTTTCCAGGGCGCGCAAGGTGAACAGATAGGGGTCGGTGCCCTTGGTGGCGGCAATCTTCTTGCCCTTGAGGTCGGCGATGCTGTTCAGCGGCGAGCCCTTGGCCACCACCAGCGCGGTCCATTCGGCACGGCTGTACACATACACCGACTTGATCGGGCTGCCGTTGGCGCGGGCCAGCACCGCGGAGAGGCTGGCAGAGGAGCCGAAGTCGGCACCGCCGCTGTTGAGGTATTCGAGCGAGCGGTTGCTGCCCTGGCTGAACACCCAGCTGACCTTGGAGTCGGGCAGGGCTTGTTCCAGCCAGCCGAAGTGCTTGAGCACCAAGCTCACCGGCGAGTAATAGGCGTAGTCCAGGCGCACTTCCTTTGGCGCGGTCTCAGCGTGAGCGGCGGGGTTGAGGAGGAGGGCGGCCAAGGCGGCGGTGAGGGTTTTCAGGGGCAGCAGGCGCATTGCAGGATCCAGTCGAATGAAGTGTGTTCATTCGATTGCAGGGGGCATGCCATTTGGCCAGCTACTTGCCCGGCGAAGCGGTGCAAACCCTGTGGGAGCGGGTTTGCGCGCGAATGCGTCTGTAAATTCGCTGCCACATTCGCGGGTAAACCTGCTCCCACAGGTCATGTGCCTGGCCGCCGGGCTGTGCGTGCAGGCACTTTCTGCTGATCGGCTGTTGCTGCGCAGACAGTGCCAGGCCACTCAAGGGTTGACCTGGTATCCACGCCCCTGCAGGCAACCGCTATAGGCACTGGCATGCGCCGAGCTTTGCGCCTGGCCCTGGTTGCGCCGGTCTTCGCGGCGCTCCTGGCGTTGCCGCGAGGCACCTACCGCAGCACCGGCAGCGGCCCCCTGGCCTGCGCGGTTCTGCCGGTATTCCTGCTTGGCATTGTCGCTGGCGCGGTCGTACACCGCGTCATGCTGATTACCCCGCACCTGGGCGCCTACCGCACCCGCTGCGGCACCGGCCGCCGCGCCCTTGACCCTGCCGCCGACATGGCTGCCAGAAGTACTGTTGCCGGCGCTGTTCGCGGCGTTTGTCGCCACGGTGTTGCAGTCGTTGATGTCCAACTGCATCTGCTGACTGCTCTGGCCCTTGAGTGGCACCACCGACTGGGCCTGGGCTGCCGACGCCGCACACAGCAGCATCAGCAGGTAACTCCATGTGAACGCACGCATCGCACACCTCCACTGGAAGGGGGATTGCATCTCACAGCATAGCTGCCTGCAGCCGCGTCCGCTGCGCGCGTGCACTTCATGGGGTCGGACAGTTTCCTGTGAAGAATTTCGCCCGGCGAACAAAGGGTTATTGGTAACTTAAGGTAAACAATGAGTTGAATTTCATTGTATTACTGCAATTTGGAAAAGCCTTTACCGTTAGCCCACGTGATAACCACACGCAATCTGGGCCAAAGCGCGTTCTGCCTGTACGCATCAGCTGGCCCAGCCGCCACATTCATCCGACTCACAACAATAATTCGGAGACGGCAATGGCCAAGCGATTGTTAGGCAAGCTGTACGTACAAGTGTTGATAGGCGTGTCCCTGGGCATCGTGCTGGGGGTGTTCTGGCCTGAAGTCGGCAGCGACATGAAGCCGCTGGGTGACGCCTTCATCAAGCTGATCAAGATGGTCTTCGCACCGATCATCTTCGCCACGGTGGTGCTGGGCATCGCCAAGATGGAAAACATGAAAGAACTGGGCCGGGTCGGCGCCCGGGCGCTGATCTACTTCGAGGTGCTGTCGACCTTCGCCCTGGTGCTCGGCCTGGTGGTGGTCAACCTGGTGCAGCCGGGGCAGGGCATGAATGTAGACCCTGCCACCCTCGATACCCAGGCCATTTCCACCTACACCGCGGCGGCCGCCAGTGGTTCGGGTGGTTTCACCGACTTCCTCCTGCATGTGATCCCCGGCAGCGTGGCCGAAGCCTTCGTCAGGAACGAAATCCTGCAGATCCTGTTGTTCTCGACCTTGCTGGGCATTGCCCTGGCCAACCTCGGCGAACGCGGCAAGCCGATGGTCGATGTGCTCGAAGCGTTTTCCCACGGCATGTTCTACATCGTCGGCCTGGTGATGCGGGTTGCGCCGCTGGCGGCTTGTGGCGCCATGGCATTCACGGTCGGCAAGTACGGCCTGGGTTCGATCGTGCCGCTGGGCAAGCTGATGGCGACCATGTACCTGACCTGCTTCCTGTTCGTGGTCCTGGTCCTGGGCAGCATCGCGCGGATGTCGGGCCTCAGCCTTTGGAAGTTCCTCAAGTACCTGCGCGAAGAGCTGTTCACCGTGCTTGGCACCAGCTCCTCCGAGTCGGTGGTTCCGCAACTGATGAACAAGCTCGAGAAGGTTGGCGTGTCCAAGCCGGTAGTCGGCCTGGTAATCCCGTCGGGGCTGACCTTCAACCCCGATGGCCAGTGCATCTACTACACCATGGCGGCGATCTTCATCGCCCAGGCCACTAATACACCGCTGACCCTGATGGACCAGCTGATCGTGCTCGGCGTGCTGCTGCTCACCTCCAAAGGGTCTGCAGGCGTGACCGGCTCGGGCTTCATCACCCTGGCCGCGACCCTGGCGACCATGGACAACATCCCGGTGGCCGGCATGGTCCTGCTGCTCGGCGTCGATCGCTTCATGTCCGAAGCCCGCGCCATCACCAACACCATTGGCAATGCCGTCGGCACCATGGCCATCGCCAAGTGGGTCGGCGCCCTGGACAGCGTACGGATGAACCAGGTGCTCGACGGCCAGGCCGTTACCCAGCCCGAAGCGCCAGCCAGCGCCAGCCCAGCCGCAGAGCCAGCCACCCCGCATACAGACAAGAAAAGCCTTGTGATGCACTGAGGAGATAACCGTGGATACCGTAGAAAAAGACAATGCCGTCTCATCGCTGACCGACACCTTGGCCAAGTTCACCGCCTACATCGGCAAGCGCCTGCCCAAGGACGTCAAGGCAAAGACCGCCAAACTGCGCGCGGCGGAGACCAACCCGCTGGCCATCGCCGTCTACGATTCGATGGCCGACAACCAGGACTATGCCGACAAACTGAACCGCCCCAGCTGCCAGGACACCGGGGTGATCCAGTACTTCATTTCAGCTGGCGCGCGCTTCCCGTTGCTGGGCGAGATGGAAGGCATCCTCGAAAACGCCACCAAGGAAGCCACTGTCCACGGGCCATTGCGCCACAATGCGGTGGAAACCTTCATCGAGAAGAACACCGGCACCAACACCGGCTCGAAGATCCCGTGGCTGGACTGGGAAATCATCCCCGATGCCGACTACGCCATCGTCGATGTGTACATGGCCGGTGGCGGCTGCACCTTGCCGGGGTCGGCCAAGGTGCTGATGCCCGGGCAGGGTTACGAAGGGGTGACCGAGTTCGTCTTCGATGTGATCACCTCGCGCGGGGTCAACGCCTGCCCGCCGTTGCTGGTGGGTGTGGGGGTATCGACCTCGGTGGAGACTGCTGCACGCCTGTCGAAAAAGGCCATCCTGCGGGAGGTGGATTCCAGCCACCCCAACGCAAGCGCGGCGATGATGGAGAAACTGCTGGAAGACGGCCTCAATGAGATCGGCATCGGCCCCCAGGGCCTGACCGGCAACAGCAGCGTGATGGGGGTAAACATCGAGTCCTCGGCGCGCCACCCGTCGACCATCGGTGTCGCCGTGTCGACCGGCTGCTGGGCGCACCGGCGCGGCAAGATCCGCATCAATGCCGACCTCTCTTACGACATCCTCTCCCACGAAGGTGTGACCCTGTGAACAGCCCTGTGAAAAAGATCATCAGCACCCCCATCAGCGACGAAGACCTGGCCAGCCTCAACGTCGGCGATGTCGTCTACCTCAGCGGCCAGCTGGTGACCTGCCGTGATGTGGCCCACCGCCGGCTCATCGAGCTGGGGCGCGAGCTGCCGGTGGATCTGCGTGGAGGCGCGATCTTCCATGCCGGCCCCATCGTCAGGAAGAAAGATGATGGCAGCTTCGAAATGGTCTCCATCGGCCCGACCACCAGCATGCGCATGGAAAAGTTCGAGAAGCAGTTCATCGAGCAGACCGGTGTGAAGCTGATCGTCGGCAAGGGCGGCATGGGGCCGGAGACCACCACCGGCTGCCTGGAGAACAAAGCGGTGCATGCGGTGTTCCCTGGCGGCTGCGCGGTACTGGCGGCCACCCAGGTCGAGGAAATCGAGCGCGCCGAATGGCAGGACCTGGGCATGCCGGAGACCTTGTGGGTCAACCGCGTGCGTGAGTTCGGGCCACTGATCATCTCCATCGACACCAAGGGCAACAACCTGTTCGAGCAGAACAAGGCCCGCTTCAACGAGCGCAAGGGGGCGGTGATCGAGAAGATCAACAGCCAGGTGCGCTTCATCAAGTAATGTTTTACCTGTACCGGCCCATTCGCGGGTAAACCCGCGCCCACACGAATAATCACAGTCCTCAAGGCTGCATGGTTCCTGTGGGAGCGGGTTTACCCGCGAATGGGCCAGTACAGGCAATACAGGGCTCAATGGGCCGTTCGCAACGGCACTTCCCGCAACAACCAAGACAAGGCAAAAGCCACGCAGGTAATCACCGCCGCCACCAGAAACACCCCATGCATGGCGCCGGAAAATGCCTGCAGATACGCCTGTTGTTGCGCGGGTGCCAAGGCATGCACCGCCGTAGGCGACAGGCTCGCCGCGCCGCCGCTGCTGGCCGCGAAATCACTCGGCAGGCCAGCGAGCAGCGCATGGGAAAACAACGCCCCGAACACCGACACCCCCACCGAGCCGCCAATCGAACGGAACAGCGTGGCCCCGGAAGTCGCCACACCCAGGTGCCGCCGCTCGACGCTGTTCTGCACGGCCAGGATCAGCACCTGCATCACCATGCCCAGGCCTGCGCCAAGCAGCCCCATGTACAAATTCATGCGCCACATCGGTGTATCCAGTTCCAGGCGGCTGAGCAGCCCCAGGGCGACCACCTGCAGCAGCGTGCCGACAATCGGGAATATCCGGTAGCGCCCCCAGCGGCTGATCAGTCGCCCGGTAATCGCCGACACCACCAGCAATCCCCCCATCAGCGGCAGCATCTGCAGGCCGGCGCTGGTGGGCGACGCGCCCTTCACCACCTGCATGTACAGCGGCAGGAATGTCACCGAGCCGAACAGCGACACGCCGACGATCAGCCCGATCAGCCCGGCGAGCACGAAGGTACGGTGACGAAACAGGTGCAGCGGCATGATCGGCTCGGCCGCGCGGCGTTGTTCGAACACGAAGCCGACCAGGCCGATGACGGCGAACAGTGCCAGGCACAGGATATCCAGCGAAGCCCAAGGTAGCAGGCTGCCGCCCAGGCTGGTGATCAGCACCAGCGCCCCCAGGGTGATGGTCAGGAAGAACGCGCCGATGTAGTCGACCACATGCTTGACCGGGGCCACGTGCGGGCGGAACACACTGCCGATCACCACGACTGCCAGCAGGCCCAGCGGCAGGTTGATGAAGAAGATCCAGTGCCATGACAGGTGCTCGACCAGAAACCCGCCGATCAGCGGGCCAACCACAGTGGCCAGGCCGAACACGCCACCGAACAGGCCCTGGTAGCGGCCGCGTTCGGCAGGCGGTATGACGTCGCCGACGGCCGCCATGGCGACCACCATCAGGCCGCCACCGCCCAGGCCCTGCAGCGTGCGGAACAGGATCAGCTGGGTCATGTCCTGGGCCAGCCCGCACAGCGCCGAGCCGAGCAGGAACAAGGCGATGGCAATCTGCAGGACGCGCTTGCGCCCGTAAAGGTCGCCGAACTTGCCGTACAGCGGCACGACCACGGTCGAGGCCAGCAGGTAGGCGGTGACTACCCAGGACAGCCAGCGCAGCCCGCCGAGGTCGCTGACGATGGTCGGCAGTGCGGTGGAGACGATGGTCTGGTCCAGTGCCGCGAGGAACATCACCAGCATCAACGCGCCGAGCAGCAGCGGGATGGAGGCCTGGGTACCCGGTTCGGTCTGTACGGAGGAGGGCGCATCAGCGCAAGTCGGTTGCATACGGTTGCCTTGAGCCTGTGAGTGCGATTGAGCGTCCATGTGCGGTCAGCGGCCTATGCCTTGGGCCTGCTGGCGGCCGGCTTCCTGCAGGCCGGCGAGGGCAAAGCTGAACAGCTGGGCAGACACGTCTTCGGCCGGCATGCCGAGGATTTCGTGCAGGGTCCCGGTGGACCCGCGCGGGCCGATCAACAGCATCGCCCAAGGTGCGGTGACACAGAGGATGCAGCGGGTCAGTGCCGGGTCGTCCCGCGGGATGGCGGTGATCTCGCTGAACAGGGCCTTGAGCAGCGACAGCTTCAACGGTGCTTCGGCCTGCATGTGAGCCTGGCCGTGCGGGCTGGGCGCGAGGATTTCTGCGGCCAGCACGCGCAGGTGCCAGTTGTCGCGACGCTGCGTGGCCTTGCGCACGACCAGTTCGACCAGCGCCCGCAATTTTTCCGCCGCCGGTTGCTCGCCGAGGATGATCCGCTGCAGGTCGCTGATGTCCAGAAAGCGCCGCCGTGCTTCGTCGAGCACGGCCAGGTACAGGCCATTACGGCTGCCGAAGTGGTAGTTGATCGAGGCCAGGTCGACCTCGGCCTTGGCAGCGACGGCCTTGTTGCTGGCCTCGGCATAGCCCACGGCGGCGAACAGTTCGCCAGCGGCCTGGAGGATGCGGGTGCGGGTGGCTTCGCCATCCTTGCGCGGTTCGCGCTGTGTGGTGGCCATGATGGGGCGCTCGAATCGGTGCGATGAGAGGCAGCCTGATTCACTTTTAAATTAAATTCAATTTAAATTTAAGGCGTACCGCCGCCCGGCGACGGAAGGTGTCGCTGCGTTGCACCGGATGGCGCACGCCACTAGGGGGAGAGGCCTTGGTTGTGGTATACAACGCGGTAACCCACATCACCTTCGCTGGCATTTGGATGCGTCGCGGCTGACTGGTGATTTCCTTGCACCTGCTTCCTTTACTGTGAAACGGAGATTCGAAGATGACCGCCACCGACCGTCTGAGCCTGCTGCAGTACGAGCACCTGGGCCTGGACGATGTTGCCGCTGCCGAATTCAAGGTGGCCCTGGAGGAGCTGCGCAAGCTGGCGCTGGAAGACCGTTACGAACACCCTGCAGCCCTGCACCTGGGTGACATCGCCGACGCCGAGAACCGTCAGGAACTGGCTGAGACCAAAGGCTGGGGCATCGGCTTCTTGCAGGGGCTGACCTGCGCCAAGGCACTCTCGCAGGAGCATCTGGAAGCGCTGCGCCGGGTGTTCCAGGCCGCGGCCGAACGTGCGATCACGCGCATGTGCCGTTAAGTACAACGTATTGACCCTGCCGCTGCCCGCAATGGGCAGCGGCAACCTGCCCATTCCCGAACGCCTGTGCCAGCGGTGGCATGTAGAGCCTGCGGTGATAACCGCCCCTTTGCCTATCTGCCCGACATTTCAATCTGACCATTCGAATCTTTCCTGCCCAGCCCCGCAACGACGAGCGCATTAGCCGTTTCTCGACTTTACTGACAGGCGCTGATGCCAACTCTTCATGAATCGAGCGCATTGAGTATTGGCTTTGAGTAACGCCATGGAGTGACGCAGCCCGTTGGGGGAGACCATGAGCCAGAGCCAGGTACTGATCATCTGTGAGTATTGCGACGCGGTGTATCAGCGTCGGCCGGTGCACAAACATCAACAGGCACGATGCGTTCGGTGTGGCGGGGTGTTGTACCGCCATAAAAGCCTGACCATCCAGCAACGCCTGGCACTGAGTGTCACGGGCGCGGTATTGCTGATTTTTGCCAATGCTTACCCGGTCATGACCATTGGCATGCAGGGTTTGAGCAACTCCGCGACGTTATGGGATTCGGTACTGATCCTGAGCAGTGGCAGCATTACCTTCATTGCCCTGGTCATGGCCCTGGCCATCATCGTTGCCCCGGTGCTGCAGATTGCCTTGCTCTGCTGGGTCCTCAGCTTTGCCGTGGCCGGGCGCCGGGCGCCGGGGTTTGCCACCAGCATGCGCTGCCTGGAAGGCCTGCGGCCCTGGAGCATGTTGGAAGTCGGCCTGCTGGGCGCATTGGTGGCGGTGATCAAGCTGGCGGGGCTGCTTGAGGTGATCCCCGGCATCGGCCTGGTCGCCCTGGCGGCACTGAGCATGCTGATCATCTACATTGCCGGGCGCGATATCCGCGACCTGTGGGAGCAGGTATGAGTACGCCGGCGCTGGCCGACGAGCTGGGCCTGTGCCTGTGCCACGGCTGTGGCCATGCCTGCGAAGTGGGCCGCCATGTGCATGTGTGCGATCGTTGCGGCGCGCCCCTGCACCGGCGCAAGACCAACGCCATCGCCCGAGGCTGGGCGTTTCTGGTCGCCGCGCTGGTGTTCTACATACCGGCCAACCTGCTGCCGGTGATGCACACCGAAATGCTCGGCAGTGGCAGCGACAGCACCATCGGTGGCGGCGTGGTGGAGTTCTGGGAGGCCGGTGCCTGGGACATCGCCTTGATCATCTTCATCGCCAGCATGGGCGTGCCGGCGATCAAGTTCTTTTCCCTGTGCTTGCTGCTGTTCACCGCCCAGCGTCGGTCAAGCTGGGCATGCCGGCAGCGCTCGCAACTGTATCGCGGCGTCGAGCTGGTCGGTTACTGGTCGATGCTCGATGTGATCGTCGTGGCGCTGGTGGCCGCGTTGGTGCAGTTGCGCGGCCTTGGCACCATCGAGCCGCGCGCGGGCATTCTGTTTTTCGGCCTGGTCGTGGTGCTGACCATGTTTTCGGCAATGAGCTTCGACCCACGCTTGATCTGGGATCACCCTGGCAACGATGGAGGCCGCACTGATGGCGCAAGCGAGTGACGCGCGAAAAGGAGCCGGGCAGGCGGAGGTACGCACCCGGCGCTGGAATGTTTCATTGGTGTGGATCGTGCCGATCCTGGCGATTCTGGTGGGGGCCTCGCTGGTGGTACGCAACTGGATGCAGCAGGGGCCGGTGATTTCGATTTCCTTTCGTTCTGGCGAAGGGCTGGTGGCACACAAGACCCAGGTCAAGTACCGGAGCGTGGTGATTGGCGAAGTGACCACCGTGGACCTTGCCGAGGACCACGACAGCGTCATCGTCAAAGTGCAGCTGGCCAATGATGCACGCTCGTTCGCTACCCAAGGGGCGCGCTTCTGGGTGGTGCGCCCGCGCATCGGGGCGGGCGGGGTGTCTGGCGTTGATACCTTGCTCTCTGGCAGCTTCATTGGCGCCGATGCAGGTGAATCGAAAAGCGCCGAAAAGAACTTCACCGGCCTGGAGCTGCCGCCGGCGATCACCTATGGCGAAAAGGGCAAGCGATTCGTGCTGAACGCCAGCGACCTTGGCTCGCTGGATATCGGCGCATCAATCTACTACCGCAAGATCCCGGTGGGTGAAGTGGTGTCCTATGCCTTGCAGGACAATGGCAAGGGCGTGGACATTGGCATTTTCGTGCAGTCGCCCTATGACGCCTTTGTCACCCGTGATACCCGGTTCTGGAACGCCAGCGGTGTCGACATGCAGATTGGCGCCAATGGCTTGAAGGTCGATACCGAGTCGCTGTCGTCCATCCTGGTCGGCGGGCTGGCTTTTGGCTCCCCCGATTTTGCCCCGGACGCCCAGGCAGCCGATGACCAGGCGCAGTTCCAGCTGTTCGCCGACCGGGAAAGCGCGCTGGCTCCGCCCCACGGCCAGGGGCAGTACCTGCAACTGCGCTTCGACCAGTCCATGCGTGGCCTGTCGGTGGGGGCCCCGGTGGAGTTCAAGGGGGTGGAGTTCGGCAAGGTCACCTCGGTCTACCTGGATTACGACCCGGTGAAGCAGATCTTCCCGGTGGTGGTGGATGCGGTGATCTACCCGCAGCGCCTTGGCCCGGTGCACCGCAAGATGCTGGCGGTGTTCAAGCACACAGAAGGCGACCTGAACGGTGCACGGGAGTTGATCGGCACCTTCGTCGAGCATGGCCTGCGGGCTCAGGCGCGCAGTGGCAACCTGATCACCGGGCAGATGTTCATCTCCCTGGACTTCCACCCGGAAGCGCCCAAGGTCGTGTTCGACAGGGCTGCAGAGCCGATCGTCATTCCTACCGTGCCCGGTAGCCTGGAGATGCTGCAGGAACAGCTGCAGCATTTTGTCGAGCGCATCAGCAAGTTGCCGCTGGAAAGCATTGCCAGCAACCTCGATGGCACCCTGCGTGACCTGCGTGCCAACCTCAAGCAGATCAACAGCCAGACATTGCCTGGGGTGAAAGCTACCCTCGACGACCTGCAGAAGACCTTGAAGACGGCCAATGCGACCATCGCCGACGATTCGCCAGAGCGTGAACGGCTGGGTGAAACACTGGACGAGCTGGAGCGCATGTCGCGCTCGTTGCGCGACCTGACAGACTACCTGGGGCGCCACCCTGAGTCGCTGATTCAAGGCCGGCCGAAAGCGGCCGGGGCGAAAGACTTGAGACCTTGAAAGTGAAAGGCCAAAGGAGTGTCAGCTGATGCATCGAGTGCGCAACCTGTGTGGGGCCAGCCTGCTGATCTGGCTGAGCGGCTGCAGCAGTACCCCGAACAATTACCACACCCTGGTCCCGGCCCAGCCGGTGCAAGGTGGTAGCCAGCACGTGCAGGTGACCCGGGTCAGCCTGCCGCCCCAGGTGGATCGCCCGCAACTGGTGGTGCGCCAAGGCAGCAGTGGCCTGGCCATTCTGGAAACGGAGTGGTGGGGTGCCAACCTGGTGGATGAGTTTCGCAGTGCCCTGCAGGACATGCTCGGCGGCCCGGTGGCGGGCGCCGGCAGTGTGTTGAGGGTCTATGTGCAGCGCTTTGACAGCGTGCCCGGCCAGTACGCCTCGCTCGATACGCTGTGGCGCCTGAAGCGCCCGGGCGAGCCTGAACTCACCTGCCGCACGTCAGTACAGACCGCTGCCGACAACAGCATCAACAATCTGGTCAACGCGCACCAGGCCAACCTGCGCAAGCTGGCCGAGGCCGTGCGGGCAACAGCGGCGCCAGGCAGGCCTTGCCCAACCACCTGAGGCGGCCGAACAAGGGTACGGGGAGCCCGCATGAAGTTACGCACGAGATTGCTCTGGCTGTTCGTACCACCGCTGTTGCTGGTGTTGCTGCTGGTGTACTTCGCGGCCCAGGGCATGCTGCTGGCGCGGCTGGACAAGCAGGACGAGCGCCTGCTGGTCGCTGAGGCCGAACGCCTGCGAGCTTTGCTGGGCAACAGCATCGAGCGTGATGCCAACCGCCTGCGGCAATGGGCGCAGGCGATTCCAGGTTCGGTGCCGGCGGCTTTCCCGCTCGATGCCGCCACGCTGGGCCGCAGTGGCTTCGACTTCATTCTTTATTTCGCCAAAGGTGAACAGCGTGTGAGTTGGCGCCCACTTGACCTGGCGAAGCTGGAGCGCCCGGCCGGTGCTCAACCTCTGAGCCTGCAGGCGCTGCATGAGGGCGTCGCGCAACAGTTGGCGCACTTGCTGCAGGCACAGGATGTGGCACCGCCTGCGCAACTGCTGGCAGTGCTCGGTGTGCCGCTGATTCTGGTGGCAGTGGATACCGCCCGCAGCGGCGAAAGTGCCAGCGGGGTATTGCTGGCGGGGACGTTTCTGGACAGCAAGCGCATCGCCATGCTGCAACAACAGTTGGGCGGTGAGCTCACCTGGTTGCCGTCGGTCGGCGAGCATGAGCGGCCGGCGCTGCAGGCGGAATTGATGAGCATCGGCAACCGCCAGGTGGTCGATGCCCGCCATCAGAGTATCGACCTGCTGTTTCAGGACAGCCTGGGCGAGCCACAGCTGCGCCTGCAACTGACCCGCGAGCGCCATCTGTACCTCGAAGGTGAGCAACAGCTCAATATTTTCCTCGGCGTGACGGGAGGACTCATCGGCCTGGCCTGGCTGCTGATCTACCTCGCCCTGGACGTCACCTTGCTACGGCGCATTGCGCGGTTGCACCGTGAGCTTCTGGCCATTGGCCCGGCTGCGGCAGGGCGCCGGCTGACCGATGACGGGGGCGATGAGCTGGGCAAGCTGGCGCGCGAAGCGAACCGTGCACTGGACCGCCTGGAGCAGAGCGAAGCCCGCGACCGGGCGATTCTCGACGCCATGGAGGACGGCTACTTCGAACTGGACGAGCTGGCCAGGATCGAGTCGGTCAACCCGGCTTTCTGCAGGCTGCTCGGCTTCCCGGCGGGGCAGGTGCTCGGGCGCACCTTTGCCTCGCTGCAGGAAGAACAAGAGGCCCCCACGACGGCAGAGCCAGTGATTGCCGAAACCGAGCCCGGTGCGCCACTTTCGGCCCGGTTGCGGCGTGCCGACGGCAGTATCGGCTATTTTGAGACGCAGATTTCCAGGCGGCACAACGCCGGGGGCCGGCTGATCGGTTTTCGCGGCATCCTGCATGACGTCAGTGACCATGTGCTGCATCAGCGTCAGCTGTTTGACCTGGCCCATCAGGATGCCCTGACCGGGCTGGCCAATCGCAAGGCGTTCCATGAGGACCTAGCGCGGCACCTGCAGAGCGGCGCCATGCCACTGGCGCTGATCTTTCTAGACCTTGACCGGTTCAAGGACGTCAATGACCGCTTCGGCCACGATGTCGGCGATGCCTTGCTGACGTGCATGGCTGAGCGCCTGAGCAATGCCTTGCGCCAACCGGACAAGGCCTATCGCCTGGGGGGCGACGAGTTCACCGTGATCGTTCCGGCCACCCGCTTTCAGGCAGCCAGTGCGCTGGCCGAGCGCTTGCTCAAGCTGCTGGCCGAGCCGGTCAGCGTCAGCGGGGTGACCATCGACTTCGTCACGCCAAGCATCGGCCTGGCCCTTGCGCCTGCTCATGCCAGTGAGGTGGACGCGCTGGTAAAGGCAGCCGATCAGGCGATGTACCAGGCCAAGCGCCAACGCGGGCGGGTATGCGTGTATCAGCAGGGCCAGTGATCAGCCCTGGGAGGCTGGCGCATGGCCAATCCTGGGCCAGACTGTTGGCAGCGCGCGGCCATCGATGCCGCTGTCGCCCACGGGATGTGGCAGCCTCTGCGACCAGGCCTGGGCGCTGAATGCCACCGCTTGCGAGGGGTGTAGATGTTCGAGCGTTGTCGTTGCCGGTGTTTGCTGCTGTCGCTCTTCATGCTGCTGCCCGTGCATGCGCTGGCAGAGGCGTTGTGTGGCCAGCTGACCGCCACCGGTAATCCGGAATACCCGCCTTACCTCTGGCGTGACCTTCACAACCCTGAGCAGTTGATCGGGGCCAATGCCGACCTGCTCAAGGCTGTGGGCAAGGCGCTTGGGCTGGAGGTAAAGGTGGTGTACGGCGGGCCATGGTCAAGGGCACAGGAGGAGGTACGCACCGGGCGCATCGACCTGATGGCGGGGTACTTCATGACTCAGGAGCGCCAGCAGCAGATGGATTTCATCAGCCCGCCGTTCCTGCGTACCCGCAGCGTGGTCTGGGTCCGCCAGGGCGACGCTTTTGCTTATCGCGAATGGGCGGACCTCAAGGGCCACACAGGTGGAACGCTGGTCAGCAACAGCCACGGCCAGCAGTTCGACGACTATGCCAGGGACAACTTGCAACTCGAAGCGGTGCCCGGCGCCAGGCAGGCGTTCGAGAAGCTGTTGCTCAAGCGCAACGACTATGTGATCTATGAGCAGTATCCGGGCATGGCCTTGGTGCGGATGCAGGGTTGGGAGGGGCAATTGAAAGTGCTCGATCCGCCGGTGTCCAGCGAGGGGTTGTACCTGGCGCTGTCGCATCAGTCGAAGTGCAATCGAGCCGAACTGCGCCAGAGGCTAGCGCAGAAAATGAAAGAGATGGTTGCCGGGCCGGTGCCGGAGCAACTGGTGGAAAAAAATCTGGAGCTTTGGAAACAGCAGGTGGGAGAGTAGGTTGGAAGGTGTTTGTCTTGAGATTTTTAGCGCCGGTCGGATCGAGCGCCGCCCGCGCGGCGCATCGCGGATGAATCCGCTCCTACATTTGTTGCAACGTGCCGAACCTGTTACGCCATGGCCGCCAGCCTTGGCGCATGTCTTGAGCCTTGCAAACAAGGCTGGCAACCATGGCCTCACAGGCATGGCCACGTTGCAACAAATGTAGGAGCGGATTCATCCGCGATGCGCCGCGTGGGCGGCGCTCGATCTCCCAGACGACAAAAACCTCAAGGCGAACACCCGCCAGCCTACGCACCGACCTCCAGCGCCCGCTTGGCTGCACTGACATTGGCCTCGCCGGGCAAGGCGACGCCGTTCTTGATCGCCAGGATCTCGGCCATGACGCTGACGGCGATCTCCGCCGGGGTCTTGCTGCCGATATAGATGCCAATTGGCCCGTGCAGGCGCTGCAACGAAGCTTCGCTTTCACCGAAATGCTCGATCAGGCGCTCACGGCGCATCTGATTATTACGCCGCGAACCGATCACGCCAATGTAGAACGCCGGGCTGTGCAAGGCTTCGAGCAGGGCCAGGTCGTCCAGCTTGGGGTCGTGGCTGAGGCCGACGATGCAGCTGCGCAGGTCCGGGGCGAACGTGCGCACTACGTCATCCGGCATACCGACGATCTTTTCCACGCCAGCCACATTCCACCCGCCCATGTACTCGGGGCGCGGATCGCAGACCGCCACCTTGAAGCCGTTGAACAACGCCATGGTCGCCAGGTACTCGGCCAGCACTCCGGCACCGATCAGCAACATGCGATAACCAGGGCCCAGGGTGTTGAGCATGCGTCGGCCATCGAAGCTGAACTGCTCTGGCGCGCGGCTGGTGGTCAGTTGAACCTGGCCGCTTTGCAGATCCAGTTCGCGGCGTACCAGGTTGCCGCTGTCCAGCAACGGCAGGAGTTGCTCCAGGCTCGCCAGTGCCGGGCCAAACTCTAGGACCAGTTCGAGGGTGCCGCCGCACGGCAGGCCGAAGCGTTGCGCTTCTTCGGCGCTGACGCCGTATTGCACCACCTGCGGCCGGCCCGCCGGCATGCCGTCGCCCTGGTAGGCGGTGGTGTAGCGGTGGATGAGGTCGTCCTCGATGCAGCCGCCGGAGACGCTGCCGACCACCCGGCCATCGCCGCGCAAGGCCATCATCGAACCCACTGGCCGTGGCGATGACCCCCAGGTGCGGGCGACGGTGGCCAGCAATACGTGTTCGCCGGCCAGCAGCCAGTCACGGGCGGTGCGCAAGACCAGCAGGTCGATGCTTTCCATGGGCCGTACCTCCTCAGCGCATGTGCAGGATGATCGGGCTGCTGCTGGCCGGGTCGGTGTGCCCGCGCAGCTTGCCCACTGCCTGTGCATCCACCGCTCCACCAGAGTTGCCCCAGGTGCTGCGCACGAAGCTCAGCACTGCGGCGATCTCCTGGTCCGACAGCTGCTCGCGGAACGCCGGCATGCGGTAGGCATCCGGCATGCCGGCGGCGACGATACGCTGCGAGCCGTTGAGGGTGATGTTGATTGCCGAGGCGTTTTCCCGCGCCAGTGCCGAGGTCGCACCGGCCAGCGGTGGCATCCACTCGGCCTGGCCCTTGCCGTCCAGGCCATGGCAGCTGGCGCAGCGTGTGACGTAGGTGTGAGCGCCAGGGCTGTCCAGGCGCGTGGCCGCGGAAACCGCCTGGTATTGCCAGGGCGCACCGTCACGCTGCGGGTCACCGGGCAGCGACTTGAGGTAGCGGGCGATGGCGCCCAGGTCGTCATCGCTCATGAACTGCGTGGAGTTGTTGAACGCCTCGGTCATCGACCCGTATACCACGGCATGCTGATTGCGCCCGGTCTTGAGGAACTGCACGATCTCGGCCTCGCTCCAACGGCCGAGCCCGGTGTTGTGGTCGCTGCGCAGGCTGGGTGCGTACCAGCCATCGAGCAGGGCGCCAGCGAGGAACGGCGCACCGGCTTCATCCAGGGCCTTCTCGTTGAACGCCAGCCCCCGTGGCGTATGGCAGCTGCCGCAGTGGCCGGGCCCCTGGACGATGTAGGCGCCGCGGTTCCACAGTGCGTCCTGGCCAGTTTTGCTGGCATAAGGCGCATCGGCGGCGAACAGGCCGTTCCACAGGGCAATGGGCCAACGCAGGTTCAACGGCCAGGGGATATCGCTGGGGACGTTCGCCTGCTGCGCCGGCTGTACGCCTTTCATGAAGAAAGCGTACAGCGCCTGCACGTCGTCATCGCTGAGTTTGGCGTAAGACGGGTAGGGCATGGCCGGGTACAACCGCCGGCCACCCGGCGCCACGCCATGGCGCACGGCGCGATCGAAATCGGCCAGGCTGTAATTGCCGATGCCGGTCTGGCGGTCAGGCGTGACGTTGGTGGCGTGTATCGCACCCAGTGGCGTGGCCATTTCAAGGCCACCGGCAAATGGCTTGCCGTCAGGCAGGCTGTGGCAGGCCACGCAGTCGCTCAGCCGGGCGACATACTCGCCGCGGCTGACCAGTGCGGGGTCGAAGCTTGCGGGCTTTGCTGCGGTGAAGGGGGATGCGGGCTCGCGCGTCACATACCAGGCCAGCAGGCCGGCCGCGACCAGGCACGGCACTGCCAGCCAGCCAGCGGTTCTGGCAAAACGACTGTGGGTCATGGGGCAGTCCTTGTCCGGTCAGCTGAAGGTATGGCGGCTCAGCGGCAGGCTACGCACCCGCTGGCCGGTCAGTTGCGCCACGGCGTTGGCCACGGCAGGCGCCACCGCTGGCAGCGGCGGCTCGCCGATACCGCCCATCTTCGCGCCGCTCTCGACAATGCGCACATGCACCCGGGCCATGCGCGAGGGCGGCAGGATCGGGTACAGGTCGTAATTGCGCGCACGGGGCTTGCCGTCGATGAACACCGCTTCCTCCACCAGCGTCTGCGACAACCCCAGGGCCACCGCACCGTTGACCTGGTGCTCGATGATCGCCGGGTTGACGATGCTGCCGGGGTCGATCGCCTGCCAGATGTCATGCACCTTGACCTGGCCGTTCTCGATCGACACTTCGGCGATTGCCGCTGCCTCGGAGCCAAACGGTGAAGCCATGGCGATACCACGGGCGCGCTTGCTGCCGTCTTCTGCCGTGAACGGGCCGCGTTTCCAGCCGCCGGACAACTCGGCTACCGCGTGCAGCAGGTTGGTCAGGCGCTGATTGTCGCGCAGCAGGTGCAGGCGCAGTTCGTAAGGGTCCTTGCCGCCCTTGTCGGCCAGTTCGTCGAGGAACGACTCGTAGAAGAAGTCGTTCAGCGAATTGCCCACCGAGCGCCAGTAGCCGAGCATCGCCGGGCCTTTGACGTAGATCTGGGCGATGCGTTTGTTGGCGATGGCGTAGGACTTGCCCGACAGCCCTTCGAGGGCCGTGGGGTCGATCTTGTCGCCTTGCTTGCCGGCGAGGGCTTCGGTCGGGCCTTCGGTGGCGCTGACCGCCTCGATGGCTACCGGCAGCCCGTCGGCATCCAGCCCGGCGCGGAACTTGACCACTGCGACCGGGCGCAATACGTCGCGCAGGAACTCTTCCTCGCGGCTCCAGATCAGCTTGACCGGGCGGCCGACCGCCTTGGCCAGGGCGATGGCTTGCGGGTATGGGTTGGCCGAGTCATACAGGAAGTGGCGGCCGAAGAACCCACCCAGCAGCGGCGAGTGCAAGGTGATCTGCGCTGCGTCCAGGCCAGTGCGCTTGGCGATGTCGTCGCGGAACATGTCGGGTGCCTGGTTGGGCAGCCAGACGTCCAAGGTACCGTCGGGGTTGAAGCGGGCGAGGGCGGACGGCGGCTCAAGCTGGGCATGGTTGAGGTACTGGTTGTGGTAGCTGGCCTCGACCTTGGTCTTGGCATTGGCCAGGGCGCTGGCAATGTCGCCTTCGTTTTCCTCGTCACGTGCCGGCCCTTCAACGGTGGCCAGGTGCTCGCGCCAGCCGTCGCTGGAAAAGTCCGCTGGCATCGGCCGCACCTTGCTGTCGGCGCCCGGCTCTTGCCAGTCCACCTGAATGGCCTCGACCGCGCGCTTGGCGTGCCACCAGCGTTCCGCGACCACCGCCACTGCGCCCGGCAATGGGTGCACCGAATGCACGCCCTTCATGGCTTTGACCTGCTCCTCGTTGCGCAGGCTGCCCACGGTCATGCCCAGGCGTGGCGCGTGTTGCACGGCGGCATGGAGCATGCCGTCGACCTGGATGTCGATGCAGTACTGGGCCCTGCCCGTGGATTTGTCGTAGGCGTCCAGGCGCCGCACCGGTTTGCCGATCCAGCGGAACTGGCTGGGGTCGCGCAGCTTGACGCTGGCGGGGTCCGGCACGGGCAGGTCCATGGCACGGCTGGCCAGTTCGCCGTAGGCCAGGGAACGGCCAGAGGCAGTGTGAATGACCTTGCCAGGCTCGGTGGTCAGCTCGCTGACCGGTACCTTCCATTGCTCGGCAGCAGCCTGCAGCAGCATGGCCCGGGCCAGTGCACCGAGGCGGCGCATGGTCGGGTAGCTCATGCGCACCGACATGCTGCCGCCGGTAATGCGCATGCCGTTCTCCATCACCACATAGGCTTCACCGGGCGGTGCGCTGTCGACCAGGAAGTTGGCCGGGTCGACGTCCAGTTCTTCACCGACGATCTGCGCCATGGCGGTGAACGGGCCTTGGCCGCCTTCCATGAACGGGCTGAGCAGGCGCACCTTGCCGTCCGGGCGGATCTCCAGAAACGCCGGCACCTGGGTGCCGCGCTCGGGCGTGGCTGCCGCCGCTGCCTGCACCCGGGCCGAGCCCATTGGCAGGCCGAAACCCAGCACCAGGGCACCCACTGCAGTGCTGGCCAGGAAGCGCCGACGCGACAGGTTGACGGTTTCGCCCAGCTGCAGCCTGAGCAGTTCTGCGGGGGTATCGACGGGCGTATTCATCAGGCCTGCTCCCCTTGGGCGAGTGCATGCACGGCGGCATGAATGGCGTTGTAGGTGCCGCAGCGGCAGAGGTTTACCATCGCCGCGCTGATCTGCTCATCGCTGGGTTTGGGGGTATGCTTGAGCAGCGCCGTGGCCGCCATCACCTGGCCGGACTGGCAGTAGCCGCACTGTGCCACCTGGTGCTCGACCCAGGCCGCCACCACGCGCTTGCCTACTGCGTCGGCCTCGACGGCTTCGATGGTGGTCACCTCGCGCCCGACCACGCCGGCCACGGGGGTGACACAGGCACGCACGACGTTGCCGTCCACCAGCACCGAGCAGGCGCCGCACTGGGCCAGGCCGCAACCGTATTTGGTGCCGGTCATGCCCAGGTCGTCACGCAGCACCCACAGCAGGGGTGTGTCGGCATCGGCATCGACCTGATAGGTCTTCTGGTTGATAAGAAGTTCCATGGTTCACCTGCTGATCATCGGTTGATGGCGTTTGCTGTCTGCTGAGGAATACGTTGTTCCCCAATCCAGAAACGCTAGCACAGTGGTACGACCACTGGTCTGGTGGCGGGTGCAGGTTCAGAGGATCAGGCAAGCAATTCGTTGAAATGCGCAAGCGTTGCTGACCCAGTCTCTGTGGGAGCGGGTTCACCTGCGAAGCAAGCGCCGCGGTGGATGGCACGGGCCTTGCCCGTGTTCGCGGGTAAACCCGCTCCCACAGAGATACGCAGAGGACTTCCGGGGCGAAAACCCGGATAATGCCGGCCAATTTCGTTTTGCACGCTTAAATCACGGTAATCCCCGCATGGAAATCAAGGTCAATTTTCTCGACAACCTTCGTCTTGAAGCCAAGTTCGACGACTTCACGGTGATCGCCGACCAGCCGATCCGCTACAAAGGTGATGGCTCGGCCCCGGGCCCGTTCGACTATTTCCTCGCCTCGTCGGCCCTGTGCGCGGCGTATTTCGTCAAGCTGTACTGCCAGACGCGCGATATCCCCACCGAAAATATCCGCCTGTCGCAGAACAACATCGTCGACCCGGAGAACCGCTACAACCAGATCTTCAAGATCCAGGTCGAGCTGCCCGAGGATATTTCCGAGAAGGACCGCCAGGGCATCCTGCGCTCCATCGACCGTTGCACCGTGAAAAAGGTGGTGCAGACCGGCCCCGAGTTCATCATCGAAGAAGTCGACAACCTCGACGCCGATGCCCAGGGCCTGCTGATGCCGGTGGCCGACACCACCACCTACATCCCCGGCAAGGACCTGCCACTGGAGCAGACAATCGCCAACATGTCCGGCATCCTCGCCGGGCTGGGCATGAAGATCGAAATCGCCTCGTGGCGCAACATCGTGCCCAACGTCTGGTCGCTGCATGTGCGCGACGCGCAGTCGCCGATGTGCTTCACCAACGGCAAGGGTTCGACCAAGGAGGCCGCACTGGCCTCGGCACTGGGCGAGTTCATCGAGCGCTTGAACTGCAACTTCTTCTACAACGACCAGTTCTGGGGCGAGGACATCGCCAATGCGCCGTTCGTGCATTACCCGAACGAGCAGTGGTTCAAGCCAGGCCCGAAAGACGCGCTGCCGGCGGAAATCCTCGACGAAAACTGCCTGGAAATCTACAACGCGGACGGCGAACTGCGCGGTTCGCACCTGTACGACACCAACTCGGGCAACACCGAGCGCGGCATCTGCTCGCTGCCGTTCGTGCGCCAGTCCGACGAACAGGTGGTGTACTTCCCGTCCAACCTGATCGAAAACCTGTTCCTAAGCAACGGCATGAGCGCCGGCAACACCTTGGCCGAAGCCCAGGTGCAGTGCCTGTCGGAAATCTTCGAGCGCGCGGTCAAGCGCGAAATCCTCGAAGGTGAGCTGGCCCTGCCGGATGTCCCGCAGGAGGTGCTGGCCAAGTACCCAGCCATCCTCGCTGGCATCCAGGGCCTGGAAGAGCAGGGCTTCCCGGTGCTGGTCAAGGATGCCTCGCTGGGCGGTGAATTCCCGGTGATGTGCGTGACCTTGATGAACCCGCGCACCGGCGGCGTGTTCGCCTCGTTCGGCGCCCACCCAAGCTTTGAGGTGGCGCTGGAGCGCAGCCTCACCGAGCTGCTGCAAGGGCGCAGCTTCGAGGGCCTCAACGACCTGCCGCAGCCGACCTTCGAGAGCCATGCGCTGACCGAGCCAAACAACTTCGTCGAGCACTTCATCGACTCCAGCGGTGTGGTGTCGTGGCGCTTCTTCAGCGCCAAGGCCGATTTTGAATTCGTCGAGTGGGACTTCTCCGGGCATGGCGAGGACTCCAACACCCAGGAAGCCGCGACCCTGTTCGGCATCCTCGAAGACCTCGGCAAAGAGGTGTACATGGCTGTGTACGACAATCTCGGCGCCACCGCCTGCCGCATCCTGGTGCCAGGTTATTCCGAGATCTACCCGGTCGAGGACCTGATCTGGGACAACACCAACCGCGCCCTGGACTTCCGTGCCGACATCCTCAACCTGCACAGCCTCGACGACCGCGCCCTGCGCGCCCTGCGCCGGCGCCTGGACAACTGCGAGGTGGATGACTACACCACCATCACCACCCTGATCGGCGTCGAGTTCGACGAGAACACGGTGTGGGGCCAGCTGACCATTCTTGAGCTGAAACTGCTGATCTGCCTGGCGCTCAAGCGCTTCGAGGACGCCAAGGAGCTGGTCGAGGCGTTCCTGCAGTTCAACGACAACACGGTCGAGCGCGGCCTGTTCTACCAGGCGCTGAACGTGGTGCTGGAAGTGCAGCTGGATGAAGAGCTGGAAATGGCCGACTACGAGGCCAACTTCCGCCGCATGTTCGGCAACCCGCGGATGGACGCGGTGCTGGGCTCGGTGGACGGCAGCGTGCGCTTCCATGGGTTGACCCCGACCAGCATGAAGCTTGAAGGGCTGGACCGCCATCTGCGCCTGATCGAGAGCTACAAGAAGCTGCATGCTGCCCGGGCCAAGTTTGCCTGACAGCCCCCCCCGGGGGCGCGTTGCGCCCCCTTCGCGGTGCTTGAGGTAGCATGACGGGTGTCCAGTACCTCACAAGGAAGTCACCGGTGATCAGCCTTTCCCACCTGCCGCGCAACAGCATGCTCGAACCACTCGACCTGCCACCGCCGCAATGCCCTGTGCTGAGCCTGGCAGGCGATTCACTGCAACAGCGCTATGCGGCATTTGTCGCTCAGGCTGTGAAAACACGGCCGTCGGTGAATGAAGCTGGGTTGCGTGAGCTCGGCCAGCAACTGGCCGGGGAGCTGCTGTCAAAGGCGATCGACCTGGGCAGTAGCAAGGCCCACGAACTGTCCGATGAAATCTACTGGCTGGTGCAGTGTGCCGCCATTGTCTCGCTGCATGCCGACGGCCCGGAGTCTGCGGCATTCGCGGGATACAGAAAGCATGTCGACTACTACCGAGGGACGGGGCGCATCGGTGCCCAGGTCGTGGCGTTCGAACGCTACGTTGCTGCCAACGGCGTGCCCGCTGACGAGATGGAGATTCAATCGCGCTCGGCAGATGGTCGCTACCGTCTGTTGCTCACCCCTTGGGAGGCAGGTAACACGCACTGGGTCTACCAGCCGCGGATCATCGATACAAGGCAGGGGACCTGCCTGTTGGCATTCCATGACAATCGCTGGTCGGTGGACAGCGACACCTGGCTCAGCGCAGGGACGGTCGAGCTGACGTTGCGCAAATACCCGGGAAACCAGGCACGCCGGAGCGTGCAGGCAGTCATCGACTGTGACCAACGCTACGCGCAAGCGGGGGCGTTGGCTGAAATCGAGCTGGCAGAACTCGAAGGCGTTCTCGACGCGCTGCTCGACAGCATAGAACCGACGTAGCCGTCAGTTCTTGCACTTGGCCAGCACCACCTGGCACGTGTCTGGCGTGCCACCGGAGCGGCCGGCATAGCGGATGCAGTTGTTCAGTGACTTCTGCTTGGCAATGCCCAGGGTGTTGCCCCAAGCCAGGCCGCCTTCGCCTGTGCTCGGCAGCGCCTTGGCATAACAGTTGGAGCCCGGCGCGGCGGCGTAGTGGCGCGCCATGCTGTTTTTGCTCGAACAGCCGGCATTGAGCACCAGGCTGATGGCCAGAAAGGCGTGCGCGGTCCAGTACGCATAAGGTCGTGTGCTGCAAGTTCTCATGGTATCCCTCGTTCCGACGCGCAGAGTCTTTCAGGATATTTCTATCAAGCCAAGCGGTGAACTATCCGAACGTCAAGGTGATCCTTTCTTAAGCGCACCCTGCGCACGCCTGATGGACCAGGCCCCGCGCCAGTCTGTCAGCCCCGGGTCACCGACTGATAAGGAGGCGCCGTGACCGCTACAGAGCAAACCCTCTACCGATGCACGCCCAGCCCGCTGCACGCGATCCTGCTGGCCGGCACGGTCCCGCTGTTTCTCGGCGCGCTGCTGAGCGACATTGCCTATTTGAAGAGCTACCAGATCCAGTGGAGCAACTTCGCCGCGTGGCTGATTGCCGGTGGCTTGTTGTTCTGTGGCCTGGCGTTGTTATTTGCCCTGGCCAACCTGATCCGCGCCCCACGCAAGGGCGGGCGGCCGACGCTGTACTTCCTGCTGTTGCTGGTGACCTGGGGGCTGGGGCTGATCAATGCCTTCGAACATGCCAAGGACGCCTGGGCAGTGATGCCGGCGGGCCTGGTGCTGTCGCTGATCGTCAGCGTACTGGCCTGTGTGGCCGCATGGCTGGGCATGAGCAATCTGCGTTCGGGAGGTGAGGCATGAAGCCGTTGTATGGAGGGTCGCTGTTGAGCGTGGCACTGCTGCTGGCCGCCTGTGGCGGTGACGGCGAGCCGACCCAGGCCCTGGGCCCCGACCCGAAATTGCCTGCGCCCGAGCGCGGCCTGCTGCCGAGCATGAAAATCGCGCAACCGGCGCAGTGGGGTGAGCGCAAACCCACCGTGCCCGAGGGCTTCAGTATCACTGCCATCGCCACTGGCCTGAAGATCCCGCGTCAGAGCCTGGTGCTGCCCAATGGCGATATTCTGGTCGCCGAAGGGCGGGGTGGCAGTGCCGCCAAGCTCAAGCCCAAGGACGTGATCGCCAGCCAGATCAAGGCCAAGGGCAATACCCAGGTCAAGGGCGGCAACCGCCTGACCCTGCTGCGCGATGCCGATGGCGATGGCGCGTACGAGCTGCAGACGGTGTTCGCCGAGGGCCTCAACGCGCCTTACGGCCTGGCGTTTGCCGACGGCAAGCTGTACGTCGCCAACCAGGATGCGCTGGTGCGTTTCGATTACCAGGACGGCCAGACCAAGGCCGGCGGCCCGCCAACCAAGGTCACCGACTTGCCGGCCGAGATCAATCACCACTGGACCAAGGCGCTGACCATCAGCCCTGATGGCCGCTACCTGTACGTGGGCATCGGCTCGAACAGCAACATCACCGAGCGTGGCATGGAAGTCGAGATGGACCGCGCCATGGTCTGGCAGATCGACGCTGTGACCGGCGCGCACCGGCCTTACGCCACCGGCTTGCGCAACCCGACGGCGCTGACCATTCAACCGGGCAGCGGGCAGCTGTGGGCAGTGGTCAACGAGCGTGACGAGCTGGGCCCGGACCTGGTGCCGGACTACCTCACCTCGGTACGAGAGGGCGGCTTCTATGGCTGGCCCTACAGTTACTGGGGGCAGAACGTTGATGAGCGGGTCAGGCCGCAGAACCCGGACAAGGTGGCCGCCGCGCTCAAGCCCGATTACAGCCTGGGTTCGCACGTTGCCGCGCTGGGGGTGGATTTCTCCAGCCAGGCCATGGGCGAACGCTTCGCCGACGGGGTATTCGTGGGGGAGCACGGTAGCTGGAATCGCCCGAATCCTGTGGGTTACAAGGTGATCTTCGTGCCGTTCAAGGAGGGCAAGCCGGCCGGTCAGCCGATCGATTTTGCCACAGGGTTCCGCGGGGAGGATGGCAAGACCCGAGGCCGGCCAGTAGGGGTGACGGTCGACCCGCGTGGCGCGTTGATCATCGCCGACGACCTGGCCAACACCGTCTGGCGTGTGACGCGTAACTGAGTGTAGGAGCGGCCTTGCCGGTCCGGCGCCCCGGCAAGGCCGCTCCTACAGCGGTAACGTGCAAGCGTTCCAAGGTGATCAGGGCCAACGCACCGTGCGCCGAAGCAGAGCACCTTACCGTCAGGTTCATGTTTGCCAAAACAAGCCCGGCCTTGACGCAAATGGGTTGAAAGGCATCGCGGGCGGGGCGCTGCCCAGCAGAGTGGCGGGTTATGGCTATGCTTGTCTGCGCATGAACATGTCACCCACAACCCGGTCTTGATCACATGGAAGCAGGCCTATGAACCCTATTTGCACGCTCGCTCGCGCTGTTGCCCTCGCCACCTTGATGTCTGCTGCCACCTTCACGGTGCAGGCTGCCGAGATTCCGATTGGCAGCAAGGCATTTGAAAGCCATGTCAAAACCCAGGTCACTGCCATCGACCTGGCCAACCGCCAAGTCACGGTGAAGGGGCCGAACGACAAGGATGTGACCCTGCAACTGACGGAAAAGGCCAAGGCGCTGCCCAATCTGAAGGTCGGTGACAACGTTGATATCTACGTCACCCGGGCCATCGCCTATGTGCTCAACAGCGACGTGGGTGGCGCGCCGAAGGCCACTGAAGAATCCGGGGAAATCCGTGCCACCAAGGACAACCCCAACCCTGGCGGCGAAGCCTTCCGCCAAGTCCGGGTGACCTCGCAGATCAAGAAGATCGACTTGAAAAAGCATGAAGTCAGCCTGCTGCCGCCGGAAGGCAAGCTGCAGGTGGTCAAGGTCGAAGACCCTGACCTGCAAAAGCGGATGAAGAACCTCAAGGTCGGCCAGACCGTCGATGCGATCTATACCGAAGTGCTACGAGTCGATACCTGGCGCTGATATAGCCTACAGGGCTGGCCTCCTAGCGGCTAAAGCCGCTCCTACAGGTAAGCGCCGATCCTTGTAGGAGCGGCTTTAGCCGCGAAAAGGCCGGTGCAGACAACGCAACAACATGCATGTGACGAATACCCTGCGTGCAACTTTTCAATTTCCATAATCACTGTCGATTTACCATCATGGGCTCATCCTGTCTTCAGATGAGTGCATCCATGTCCTACAAGACCCTTCTGCTTGCATGCTTTCCCGTGGCGATGGCCCTGCTTGCGGGCTTCGTGTTGCCCTACCAAGCCGCCAGCAACGCCGCCGTCGGTCGTGCGCTGGGGCACTGGCTGTGGGGTGCCTTCACCTCGTTGGCAGTCAGCTCGGTGGTGGTCATCACGGCGTTGCTGATCCTGCGCGTACCCATGCCAGACCTGAGCAAGGCGGTGCAGGGCCCTTGGTGGTTGTGGATCGGTGGCGTGCTGGGCGCCCTCTATGTGGCCGGCGCTGCAGCGCTGACCCCCAAGCTGGGCACGGCGGGCTTCCTGGTGCTGGTGGTGGCAGGGCAGATCCTGACCTCGGTGATCGTGGACCATTTCGGGCTGATGGGGGTTGCCAGCAAACCGGTGAACCTGGCCAGGGTTGCCGGCGTGCTGTTGATCCTTGGCGGCGTGTTGCTGGTCCAGGGCGGCTGGAACTCGACCCCGGCGCCAGGCCAGGCTGTGTCGAGCGCTGATCAGTGACCGGGCTGGCTGCAGGCCCAGACCGCTTCACGCAGCCAGCGGTGGCCGGGGTCGCTGTCCTTTCGTGCATGCCAGGCCTGCTGATAGGCCAGGGCGGGGATCGGCAGCGGCGGAGTGAACTGGCGCAATGAGGGGTGCTGGCGCATCGAGCCTACTGCACGCCGGGCCACGGTAAGGATCAGGTCGGTACCGGCGAGCACGTCGACGGCAGCGCTCCAGTGCGGCAGCGCCAGGGCGATGTGGCGGCGTTGGCCTTGTGCGGCCAAGGCGCGCTCGATCTCGTCGTGGGCATCCGGGTGCATGGCCATGAGCACATGCGCCCGCGTCAGCCAGTCATCCAGAGTGAGCCCACCCTTGGCCGGCAACACCTGGCGGTCGGCGACGCTGATGAAACTGTCTTCGAACAAGGTCTGGGCGGTGATGTCGGCTGGCAGGTCCGGGAAGATGCCCAGGGCCAGGTCGAG
Source organism: Pseudomonas sp. URMO17WK12:I7 (assembly GCF_003269045.1). Classification (NCBI taxonomy): domain Bacteria; kingdom Pseudomonadati; phylum Pseudomonadota; class Gammaproteobacteria; order Pseudomonadales; family Pseudomonadaceae; genus Pseudomonas; species Pseudomonas sp. URMO17WK12:I7. The sequence continues at coordinate 97,475 of NZ_QLTL01000020.1, forward strand.
TTCGCCGTCAACCAACTGGGCGAGCATGGTTTCGCGGCTGGCCTGGCTGATGGCCAGGTCGACGCCGGGGGCGACCTGGCGCAGGTGGCGGACCAGTGGCGGCAGGATGATGCGCGAGGCGTAGTCGGACAGCGACAGGCGGAAGCGGCGCCGGGCTTGGGCAGGCTCGAATTGTGGAGCGGCGAGCAAGCCGTTGAGGCTGCCAAGGGCGTCCTGCAGGGGTTTGGCGAGGGACTGGGCGCGGGCGGTGAGGGCCATCTGGCCGTGTTGGCGAATCAACAACGGGTCGTCGAAGTGTGCCCGCAGTTGGGCCAGCGCGTGGCTGACCGCGGGTTGGCTGCGGTGCAGACGCAGGGCGGCGCGGGTCACGTGCTTTTCGCTGAGCAGGGCGTGCAGGGTCAGCAGCAGGTTGAGGTCGATCTTGCGCAGTTCATCCATGGGGCGAATGCTTCGGCTGGCTTTAATAGAAGATTATCAGCCTAACAGATGCAACGGCCTCTTCGCGGGCAACCCGCTCCCACAGGACTACCTCTGGCTTCAAGGTCTATGCAGTATCAGAGGGAGCGGCCTTGCCCGCGAAGGCGCCAGTGCAGGCAATACAAAGCACGCGCAGGGTATACTCGCCCCCCGTTTCACTGTAATCCGAGTACTCCAATGGGTCTTTCCGCAACCGCCACACCCGAACCGCGCCGCATCGGTGCGCCCTTGATCGCCCTGGTCCTACTGCTGGCCGGCGCCTGGTTCCTCAATCTCAACGCCGGCTTCAAGCAGGTGCTGCTGCTGATGGTCGGCGCTGCCTTGGGCCTGACGCTTTATCACGCCGCTTTCGGGTTCACCTCGGCCTGGCGTGTATTCATCAACGAACGCCGTGGCGCCGGCCTGCGCGCGCAGATGGTCATGCTGACCCTGGCCGTGCTGTTGTTCTTCCCGGCACTGTCGGCCGGTAGCCTGTTCGGCACCCCGGTCACCGGCCTGGTCGCGCCGGCTGGCGTGTCGGTAGTGTTCGGTGCCTTCATCTTCGGCATTGGCATGCAACTGGGCGGCGGCTGTGCCTCGGGCACGCTGTTCACCGTAGGGGGCGGTAATGCGCGGATGCTGGTGACCCTGCTGTTCTTCATCATCGGCTCGGTCACGGCCACGCACCATGCTGACTGGTGGTTTGCGTTGCCGTCGTTCCCTGCCACTTCAATCGTGCAGGCGTGGGGTGTTGGGCCGGCGCTGGCAGTGAGCGTGGCGCTATTCGCGTTGATCGCCTGGGCCACCGTGGTTCTGGAAAAGCGCCGCCACGGTGCCCTGGAAGCCCCGGTCACCAGCGAGCACCAAGGCCTGCGCCGTTTCCTGCGTGGCCCGTGGCCCCTGCTGTGGGGCGCCGTCGCCCTGGCTTTGCTGAACTACGCCACTCTGGCCCTGGCCGGCCGCCCTTGGGGTATCACTTCGGCGTTTGCGCTGTGGGGTGCCAAGACGCTGTCCAGCTTCGGTGTGGACGTCGGCAGCTGGGTGTTCTGGCAGGCTCCAGCCAATGCCAAGGCACTGGCTGCTCCGCTGTGGCAGGACATCACCACGGTGATGGATATCGGCATCGTCCTCGGCGCCCTTTTGGCGGCAGGCCTGGCGGGCCGCTTCGCGCCCAGCCTGAAGATCCCACTGGCTTCGCTGATTGCCGCGGTGATAGGTGGCCTGCTGCTGGGCTATGGTTCGCGCCTGGCCTATGGCTGTAACATCGGCGCCTACTTCAGCGGTATCGCATCGGGTAGCGTGCACGGCTGGCTGTGGCTGGTCGCGGCTTACGCCGGCAACATGATCGGTGTGCGCCTGCGCCCGCTGTTCTTCGCTGGCGAACGCCGCCCGGTGGCGCTCAACGGCTGCTGAGCTGAAATCACCCGATCAATTGACTGAAGAGGTTGGCATGGCGCAATACACCGCACACGTGGCCTGGGCTCGAGAAGGCCAGGACTTTCTCGGCAACCAATACAGCCGCCGGCACTTGTGGCGCTTCGACGGTGGTATTGAAGTGCCTGGGTCGTCATCGCCACATGTGGTGCCACTGCCGATGTCTGATGCCACCGCGGTAGACCCTGAAGAGGCTTTCATCGCTGCGCTGTCCAGCTGCCACATGCTGTGGTTCCTGTCGCTGGCAGCCAAGCAGCGCTTTTGCGTCGAGCACTATGCCGACGACGCAGAGGGGGTGATGGCGCGCAATGAGGCAGGGCGCATGGCCATGGCCGTGGTTACCCTGCGTCCACGGGTCGAATTCTCCGGCGAGCGCCAGCCTACGGCGCAGCAGCTTGAGCACCTTCACCACCTCGCCCACGAGGAATGCTTCATCGCCAATTCGGTGAAGACCGAGGTGCGTTGCGAGCCCGTTTACCTCATCTGAAATCTTAAACAAGTTAGATCAGCTTTATTATCTAACTTGTTGATTTTAGTTAGTTATCGCTTTGCTACCGCGTGCTGTACGCACTGTTCGTAGTACGTCTGCTTGATCGCCGCCGGCTGCAACCTGGACCGGCTGTTATAGGTCTGTTCGGTGATGCCGAAGGCGGTCATGCGCATCCATGGCTTGGGGAAGCGGCGTACCTGCAGCTTCTTGCGCGTTGCGTACAGGGTGACCCCGGAAAGTTTGGCTTGCTGGGCTTCGGCGGCGATTTGCGAACCCCAGCCACAGACGTTGCGATCGTTCTGGTTCAGCGCCTTGGCCTGGGCACCGAAGGCGACAGTGGCCAGCAGGCAGCCGGCCATCGTAGCTAGAATTGTTCGCATGTTGCTGTCCTAAGCATCTGAAGATGAAAGGAGTTTGCCTTGGCTTCAGATGCCTGGGGGCCAGCATTTTCCCATCAGGTAGTGGCGATGCAGCTGCGATTTGCCAGTGCGGGGCGCAGGCTACCGAATGCCAAGCCCGCGACCCATACCACCGACACGCCGTAATTCAGCCTCTGGTACAGGCCGAACAGCTGGCCGCTTTGTGCGGCTTGGGCCATGAGCACGACGGTCACCACCGCAGCAACCAGGCACACTAGCGAAAACCAGCCCAAGCCCGGCGAACCGGCCAGGCGCCTGCCAAGCCACACCCAAAGCGCGCTGGCCAGTGTCAACGAGAGGAACATCAGCAGCCCCGACAGGTTATGCAGCTGCTGCGAAAGCGAAGGTTGGGCAGGCGTGCAGCCTTGGTCGCAGGGAAACCAGCCGGTACCCAGGCTGCCCACGCCATGCAGCAGTATCAATGCCGCACTCGCTATCGAGAGTTTTGAACCCTGCCAACGCCGCGCAAGGCCCCAGGCGAACAAGGCGAACAGCACCGCGAGCGGGAAGTTATTGAGCAGGGGCGACCAGTGCTGGGTGGGCGCACCGACCGCGCCAAGCTGGCTCATGGCCTGCTGCAGGTGGTCGTAGCCGGGGTAGGCGCGGGCGGTGAGCCAGACGCCCAACAACAGCCAGAATGGGGTGAGCAGGCCGCAGGTGAGCAGGCAGCGGTCGAGAAGTTTCATCAGCGGGTTTCCTTCCGTGGAATGGCCGGTTCAAGCGTTAACAGTACTGCGATCGTTGCGGCCTGTCCCAGCCTCTTCGCGGGTAAACCCGCTTGTGTCTTGGCGAGGGGATAGAATCTGAAGTGAGAGCGGTGAATGGCAAGCTGATAGCCCGAGGTGCCTTGAGCACGTGTGGGAGCAAAAGCTGCCATTCACCGTTCCACTTTGGCGAGAGCCCGAACAGTTGGATGAGGGCCGTAATCTCGAATCACAAGCGTGGGCCAAGCCAAAGCGCTCTCACTCCTTGAGTTTAAGAGGGTTTGGCCATGTCTTCCTCTGTCGGCATCGATGTTTCCAGTGCCACACTTGCCGTTCACATCCG
>NZ_QLTL01000021.1:0-91904 GCF_003269045.1 Pseudomonas sp. URMO17WK12:I7
CACTTGTGATGCTGATAATCTTTGTGACTATCAGTCCGTACTCACAAGCACCCACACGAATTGCTTGATTCGATTTGTTAAAGAGCGTTTGGTTAAGAGCCTTTCGTCTCAACCGAGGCGCGCATTCTACGCTACCCTCATTTGCTGTCAAGCGTTTATTTGAAGTTTTTTTAAATCCGCTTTTTTTCAAAAGCCTTCAACTTCAACAACTTACCGCTTGCCTCGTCGCGTTCAACGCTGCGAGGAGGCGAATAATACGCGCTTTGGAATCAGAGTCAACACCTCTATCTGAAAAAACTTTCGTTCTTCATCTTCGGCCCCTCGGCAACTAAATGCATGAAGCACCGCTCTGTAGAGAAACAACCCGTGGAGCGTAACGGCCATGAGCGATGCACAGAGCGAGAAAACCCCTGGCCTGTCGGCGGACGAAGAGAAGGAAGCCAGCCATAACCAGCCGCCGCGGGCTGCGGTATTGCACGAAATCATTCGCTCCCAGGGCGATCAGGAGCTGGAGCGTACGCTTGCGGCGCTGTGGTGGTCGGCTCTGGCCGCCGGCCTGACCATGGGCCTTTCCCTGATGGCCATGGGGTTGTTCTATGCGCGCCTGCCTGAAGGCGACAGTGCCCAGGTCATCGCCAGCATCGGCTACAGCGCCGGCTTTCTTGCCGTGATTCTGGCACGCCAGCAACTGTTCACCGAAAACACGCTCACTGCGGTACTGCCCATCATGACCACGCCCACCCTGGCCAACCTCGGGCGTTTGCTGCGCCTGTGGAGCGTGGTGCTGCTGGGCAATCTGGCGGGCACCTTGCTGGTGGCCTGGGTGATGCTCGAACTGCCGATCTTCGACGGCAAGACCGACGTGGCATTCCTTGAGGTCGGGCGCAAGGTCATGAAGAACGACATCAGCCAGATGTTCGCCAAAGGCATCGTTTCGGGCTGGATGATCGCCACCATGGTCTGGATGATCCCGTCCATGGAGCACGCCAAGATCTGGATCATCCTGATGATTACCTACCTCATGGCGTTGGGCGACTTTACCCATATCGTCGTCGGCTCGGTGGAGGTTTCCTATCTGGTGTGGGCTGGCGATGAAACCTGGCGCAGCTTCTGGCTGGAGTTCGCCTTGCCGACCCTGGCCGGCAACATCATTGGCGGCAGCTGCATCTTCGCCCTGATCAGCCACGCCCAGGTACGCAGCGACAGCGGCAAGCCGCCATCGCAGCTATTAAAGAAGGAAGCGCGTCAGCAGCAGCCCCGGAACTGAACTCAGCGCGCCGCCAAAGCCCGCTCGGCCGCCCTGCCCCGCTGACGTGCCGGGTGCGGCTGCCACCAGTTCTGCCCTTCGTGCGGCGAATCGATACTCACCCGCTCGCCCATCTGCGGCGTGCTAAGCCGCACCTCGGCCGCAGCGGCCAGGCTGACGATGCGTTCGAAAGGTTCCTGCCAGCCATGGGTGGAAAGGTCGAAGGTGCCGTTATGGATCGGTAGCATCCAACGCCCGCGCAGATCCAGATGTGCCTGAAGGCTCTGTTCCGGCTGCATGTGCACGTTGGGCCAGGCCAGGTTGTAGGCGCCGGTCTCGATCAACGTCAGGTCGAACGGCCCGAAACGCTCGCCGATTTCAGCAAAGCCGGAGAAGTAACCGGTGTCACCGCTGAAGAACACGCGAGTCTGGTCGTCTATCACTACCCAGGACGCCCACAAGGTGCGGTTGCTGTCGAACAGCCCGCGCCCGGAGAAGTGTTGCGCAGGGGTGGCGACGAAGCGCACCCCCTCGACCTCGGCTTCCTGCCACCAGTCCAGTTGCGTGACCTTTGCCGCAGGCACGCCCCACTCGATCAACAGATCTCCGACGCCGAGCGGTGCCAGAAAGCGCTCGGCACGTGGAGCCAGCTGGCGAATCGCCTGCTCATCAAGGTGGTCGAAATGATCGTGGGACAGAATCACCGCGGTCAGCGGCGGCAATTCATCCAGCCCCAGCGGCGGGGCATGAAAGCGCTGTGGCCCGGCCCATTGCACCGGCGAGGCGCGCTCGGCGAAAACCGGGTCAGTAATGAAGTAGCGACCGCGCAGCTTCAGCAGTACGGTGGAGTGCCCCAGGCGCCACAGGCTGTGGTCCGGCGCATCGAGCACCTGCTGGCGGGCCATGGGCTGCACGCTGATTGCCGCCGCCGGCCGGGTTTCCGGCGGTTTGCGCAGGAACAGGTACTTCAGGCCGATGCGCAGCTTCTTCAGTACGCCATCCTGGGGCAAGCTGGCCTGGTTGTGAAAACGTCCGTCCCGCTGTGGCGCCGATTGGTCGCCAGGATTCGCCATGGGAGCCATGAACAGCAACACTCCAAGCAAGAGGAAAGGCTTCATGTTACCCCACTGGGATTACATCAACCGTGAATTGGCTTGTAAGGTCATTTTTCGTCGATGAAACACTGTTCAACAATATTCACGTGAGTTATGCGATAAACGGTACCCCGGCAGAAGAATAACGACCATGATGGACAATCACAGCGGCAAGGGACTTTCATTCGTCAAGCGCATCTACTTGCCGCGCGTCATCGGCCTGGGAATCGGCCTGTTCAGCGTAGCCGCTGCCGTGGCACCGCTATCGCCCCCAATCTGGGCCTGGCTGTTGCTGCTGTTCAATGGCTTGCTCTGGCCGCATGTCGCCTATCAGTGGGCATCTCGCTCAGCAGCCCCTTATCAGGCAGAACAGCGCAACCTGCTGCTGGATTCGCTGCTGGGCGGTTTCTGGACCGCGGCCATGCACTTCAACCCGCTGCCGACCGTGACCGTGTTGTCGATGATGACCATGAACAACGTGGCCGCAGGCGGCAAGCGCCTGATCGTTCGCGGGGTCATGGCTCAACTGGCCGGCATGCTGCTGGCCAGTGCGCTGCTGGGCACCGGGCTGCAACTGAACGCCACGACGCTGCAAGTCTATGCCTGCCTGCCAATGCTGACCCTCTATCCATTGGCGCTGGGCGGGGTGTGCTATCGCCTGGCGATCAAACTGGCCGAGCACAAACGCCGCCTCAGGGCCCTGAGCCTGACCGACAGCCTGACCGGGCTGCTCAACCACGGAGCCTGGAAAGACCTGCTGCTGCTCAGGTTCCAGGCCTGCCTGCTACAACAATCGCCTGCCGTGATTGCGCTGATCGACATCGATCACTTCAAGACCATCAATGACACCTTTGGCCATGTGGTCGGCGATGGCGTGCTGCGCCAGATGAGCGAGGAACTCAAGCGCAACCTGCGTGAGTCCGACCAGGCCGGGCGTTATGGTGGCGATGAATTCTGCGTGATCCTGCCCGCCACCAGCGAGGCCCAGGCCTGCCAGGCCATGGAGCGCCTGCGCGAACAGGTCGCCAGCTACCGCAACCCACAGCTGCCGCATCTGCGCATCAGCCTGAGCATCGGCCTGGCAGCCTTCCACGGCGACCTCCAGTCGCCCGAGCACTGGCTGGAACAAGCCGACAAGGCGTTGTACAGCGCCAAGCATCGAGGGCGCGACCAGGTCAATTTTGCGCAAGGCGAGGCCGCCCCGCTCAGGCTGGCCTATCCTGACTGAACCCCCTTGCTGATTGACCGGCGGGGGACTGCAGTCATCAAGGAGTTGTACGCGCATGGCCAGGACCGCCAGCCCTCCCCCACGTCTTCAGGTCCGTCGCCTGATCGGCGTTTTCTGCGTGGTCTTCGGCCTCGCCTGCCTGGTTACCCTGGGCGCACTGTTCAACATCGCGGCCACTCTCGACCAGCAGGAGCGACAGCGCAGCGCCTTCCATGCCACCCAGGCGCTGGAGCAACGCCTGCTGGCCTCCCGGCAGTTTCTGTCCAGCTACGCCGTATGGGACGCGGCCTTCGAGCACCTGGCTGGCAAGGCCGACTGGCAGTGGGCCTATGAAGAAAAGAATGTCGGTGAATCGCTGTACAGCGCCAGCGGTTACGAAGGTGTATTCGTGGTCGAAGACCAGCGCACTACCTATGCGCTGTTCAAAGGCGCGCCTACCGAGGCCGCTGCGGGCAGTTTCATCGATGCGCCTCTGCCTGAAATCATTGATGCCGCGCGCGCAGCCGCCAGCGCCCGGGAGCAAGTCACCCGTTTCGTCATTTTCAACAATTGGCCAGCGGTACTCAGCGCTGCGGCCGTACGCCCGGACAAGGACGTCACCGCAGCAGAAGTGAGTCAGGCCCCGGTCATGCTGTTCGTCGATCAGCTCACTGAGGCCAAACTCGCGCATCTGGGCGAAGGTGCGGGCCTTGCGCGCATGCATATAGAGAAGAACGAAGAGCACGAGAACGGTCACCAGCATGTGGCCCTGGGCGACACCGGTTATCGCCTGGCCTGGATCAGCCCGCTGCCTGGGCGGCAACTGCTTTGGGCCGTGCTGCCGCCCTTGCTCTGCGCGTTGCTGGTACTCGGCCTGGTGATGCTTTACCTGTTCCGCCACGCGCTGCGCAGTTCTCGTGCCATCGACCTCAGCCTGCAGCGTCTGCAAGAGAGCAATCAGGCTCTGGAAGCCAGCGAACAACGTTTTCGCGCAGTGGCCGAGGCCGCATCCGACTGGATCTGGGAAACTGACCGGCAGCAGCGGATCACCTACCTGTCCCAGCGTTTCGCCAGTGTGACCGACGATCCGGTCGAGGCCTGGCTTGGCCAGCCACTGAATCAACTGCTCAGCTGTGAAACCACTCCCTTGTCAGCCTGGCTCGATGGGCAGACCGACACCGACTCGGAACAACCGGCCAACCTGCGTTGCGCCTACCGGGACCACAACGGCCAGAACCGCTATTGCCGTATATCGGCACGGCCAATCCGGCTCGACGGCAAGCTTACCGGCTTTCGTGGTACTGCCAGCGATATCACCGACGAAGTCGAGGCCCATGCGCGCATCCAGCACCTGTCCCTGCACGACCCACTGACCGGCCTTGCCAATCGCAACAAGCTGGCCAGGCATCTGGAACAGGCCCTGCTGCGCGGCAGCGAGTCGCCACCGCTGACCTTGCTGCTGCTTGACCTGGACAACTTCAAGCCGATCAACGATTCGCTTGGCCATGCGGCCGGTGATGCGGTGCTGCAGGAAGTGGCCGCGCGCCTGCGCGATACCACCCGTGACGTCGACCTGGTGGCACGCCTGGGTGGGGACGAATTCGTCCTGGTGCTGGCAGGCATGGATAACCGTAGCGAGATCGACCGTCTGTGCCGGCGGCTGATCGAGTTGCTGCAACAACCCATTGCCTATGAAAACCAGCTGCTGCACATCGGGGCCAGCCTCGGCATCGCCCAGACCCGCAATCAGGATTTCGATGCCGGCGAGCTGATCCGCTGCGCCGATATCGCCCTGTATCAGGCCAAGGCAGATGGCAAAGGCACCTGGCGCTACTTCGCCGCCGAGATGAACCAGCAGATCCAGTACCGTCGCCAGCTGGAAAACGACCTGCGACGCGCGCTGAAGAACAATGAGTTCGTCCTGCATTACCAACCACGCTACCGCATGAGCGACCTACGCATTGTCTCGGTCGAAGCCTTGCTGCGCTGGCAACACCCACAGGAAGGCCTGCTCGCGCCGGATACCTTTATCCCGCTGGCCGAGCAAAGCGGACTGATCGTCAGCCTGGGCCGCTGGGTGCTGCGCGAAGCTTGCCGCAGCGCCCTCGACTGGCCGGCGCATCTGCTGGTGTCGGTGAACCTGTCACCTGCACAGTTCATGCGCAGTGATGTGGTCGCCGATATTCGCGACATCCTCCTGGAAACCAGCTTCCCTGCCCAGCAGCTGGAGCTGGAGATAACCGAGAACGTCATGCTCAACGACATCGAAGGTGCCCTGGGCACCATGCTCGCGCTCAAGGAACTGGGTGTGCGGCTGAACATGGATGACTTCGGCACGGGGTATTCGTCGTTGGGCTACCTGCGGACCTACCCGTTCGACAGCATCAAGATCGACAAGCGCTTCATCGCCGGTTTAACCAATACCGCCGGCAGCGACCGCGCCGTGGTACAGGCGATCATCAACCTGGGTGAGGCGATGGGGCTGACAGTGACGGCCGAGGGCGTCGAGACCGAGCAACAACTGCGCACGCTGCAGAAAGACCGCTGCCATGAGGTGCAGGGCTACTATCTGAGTCGGCCGCTGGACAAGGCCGACTTCGAGCAATTGTTGCAACAGAAAACTGGGTGGTCCGCCGGTGCCTCTTGAACCGCATCTCAGCGCAGCGAGCGCTCAGCCACGATTTCCGGCAGATCGCGACGTCGCAGGTAGAGGCGCAACGGCTCGCCAATGTTCAGCCGGTCATCTACATGCTGCTCCAGCAGCAGTGCCAGGCGCTCCCGGCACAACGCCATGCGCGCACCCTGCTGTGGCCGCCAGACGAATTCGCTGCAGGGGGTGATGCTGTCATCCGCCACGTCCATGCCGAACGCGTCTTCGGAAAACCGCACGATATGGACGCCGCGCTTGCCATGAAAGCCGACAAAACCATTGAGCTGGTCGGCAGCGCTGCAAATGTCCTGAGAAGTGATGGCCATTACGTAACCTCGCAAATGAATGGAAGTGACGCACGCCAGGCAGGCAACGGTCGCCTCTGTTGGGCGACGCGCAGTGGGCAGCCTAGCTCATGTGATCATCGTTGTGCCAAGGTTTTCACCGTCTGAATCGACCTGCGACGCCAGTAACCCGCCCAGCCAGCTCATGAAAGCCTGGACCCGACGTGGCACATGCCGCTGCCGGGCATACAGCAAGGACACTGGCATGGCCTGCGCCTGCCAGCCCTGCATCACCTCCACCAACTCACCGCTTGCCAGATGATGCGCCACACCGACTGCAGGCACCTGGATCAGTCCGAGGCCCGCCAGGCACGCCGCCGAATAGGCCTCGGCATTGTTGACCGTGACCACTCCGGCCATGGGTTGATAGCACACTTGGCCAGCCTGCAAGTATTCAAAGCCCGCGCTGCGCGTACCCAGGTTGCGCACGTAATGCACCAGGTGGTGCCCGGCCAGGTCGTCCAGGCCCTGCGGCACGCCGTAACGGGCCAGGTACCCAGGGCTGGCGCAATTGCGCATGCTCAACTGGCCGACAGGCCGCGCCACCACATCCAGGTCACTCAGATTGCCGATGCGCATGACGCAGTCGAAACCCTCACGCAGCAGGTCGACCTGGCGGTCGGTACAACTGATCTCCACCTCCAGCCTGGGAAAACGCGACAGAAACTGCGGCAAGGCCGGAATGATTACACGGCGGGCCATCATGGTGGGCATGTCGACACGCAGGCAGCCGGCCAGTTCGGCATCGTCGGCACGGAACAGGCTCTCGATTTCGTCCATGCCCGACAGCAGGTCCTTGCTGCGCTCATACAACAAGGCACCGTCCTGGGTTGCCTGGACGCGTCGCGTGGTGCGGTGAAACAGGCGAGTGCCGAGCAATAGCTCCAGCGCCCTCACCTGCTCGGATACCGTCGAGCGCGGCAGGCTCAGGCTGTCTGCCGCCAGCGTGAAGCTGCTCAGCTCACTGACGCGAACGAACGTGCGCAGCAATTCCAACTTGTTCATGGGTCGCCTCGACTGTTCGACTCAGGCGAACAGTATTTCCGATCTGACTGGATTTAACAGGTGCCGCACGATCAATAACCTGTGAATCCTCCACCCACGAGGGATTCGACATGACTCGCAAGATCGCCTTGATCACTGGCGCCAGCCGCGGCCTGGGCCGCAATGCCGCCGAACATCTGGCCGCACGCGGTATCGACATCATCGGCACCTATCACAGCAAGGCCGACGAAGCTCAACGCGTGACCACGGCCCTCGAAGCGGCCGGCGCCAAGGCTGCCATGTTGCAACTGGATGTCAGCGACAGCAGCAGCTTCGCCAGCTTTACCGAGCGCCTGAGTGCAACCTTGCAGCAGCAGTTTGGCCGCGAGCGCTTGGACTTCCTGGTGAACAATGCGGGTATAGGCTTGAATGTGCCGTTCAGCGAAACCAGCGAAGCGCAGTTCGACCGGTTGCTGAACATCCAGCTCAAGGGGCCGTTTTTCCTGACTCAGAGGCTGCTGCCCTTGCTGGTCGATGGCGGGCGCATCGTCAACATCTCGTCCGGGCTGACGCGCTTTGCGCTGCCCGGATATGCCGCCTATGCGGCCATGAAGGGGGCAATGGAGGTCTTGACCCGTTATCAGGCCAAGGAACTGGGTACACGCGCAATCCGCGTCAACATCCTCGCGCCCGGGGCAATCGAGACAGACTTTGGTGGTGGGGTGGTGCGCGACAATCAGCAGGTCAATGACTTCATCGCCGGCAATACTGCACTGGGGCGGGTCGGTTTGCCGGACGACATCGGCGCAGCCATTGCACTGCTGCTGGAGGAAGGCAATGGCTGGATCACCGGGCAGCGACTGGAAGTCTCTGGCGGGATGTTCCTTTAAGGCCGAAAAACTGGGACCGCTTTGCGCCCCCTCGCAGGCAAGCCAGCTTCCACCGCTACAGCGTCGGTATCAAGAGCGCCAACACCTGCGCGAGCTGGCTTGCCTGCGATGGGCTGCAAAGCAGCCCCAATGGCCATCACTGTTCTGCCTGGTCCTCATGCACCTGCACGCTGGCGGTCATCCCCGCACTCAGATGCACCCCTTCAGGAATCTGGTCCAGTCTGATCCGCACCGGAATCCGTTGCGCCAGCCGCACCCAGTTGAACGTCGGCTCCACCACCGGCAGCAGCTGGCTGTCCGGGTTGCTGTTGCTATCGGTAATGCCGCGGCTGATGCTTTGCACATGGCCCTGCATCGCATCCCCCGCGCCCATCAGCCAGACTTTCACTTCATCGCCAACCCGAATGCGCGGCAGCTTGGTTTCCTCGAAGTAGGCCTGAATGTAGAACGTCGAATCATCCACCAAGGCCATCACCGACTCACCCGTGTTCACGTAGTTGCCCTGGGCCAGGCGCAGGTTGGTGATATGCCCGCTGCGCGGCGCCCGCACTTCGCTGCGTGCCAGGTTGATTTTCGCCACTTGCAACTGTGCTTGGGCCTCATGCAATTCACCCCGGGCGACAGCGGCGTTGATCTGGGCGTTCTCGCGTAATTCTGCACTGATTGCCTCCGGGCCCAACGCCGTGCGCCGCGCCGCTTCACGCTCACGCAGGTGCAACTGCTGGGCGCGGGTTTCAGCCACTGCGCTGGCCTGGTCGTATGCCGCCTGGAAGCGCTCGCGGTCGATGCTCATCAGCAGATCGCCAGCCTTGACCTGCTGGTTGTCCTGAACCTTTAGCTCACGCACCCAGCCAGACACGTCCGGCGCGATCACCACCACATCGGCGCGCACCCGGGCATCACGCGTCCACGGCGTGAGCATGTAGTACTGCCATAGCTTGAAGCCGGCCAGAACGGCAATGGCGACCACGCACAGGGTCACCAGGGTACGAACGACGGCACGCATTGACTCACTCCTTACAAAGGCCCCAGCAGGCGAACTACCAGGAACAGCACACAAACGAACAACGCCGTGTCGAACAGCGCTTCATGCCAGATCCAGCGCCCCAACGGCGTGGCCTGCACCACCAGGCGCAACACGCCGGTCAGCGCCAGTGCCATCAGCACATAAATCAGAAACGGGCTGAGCAACACACCGCCCAGCTCCCACTCACGCAAGCCCATGGGCATCCTCCTGCGCGCGGCACCATTTGCCCCAACTTTTCTGCAACTGCAGCACCGCCCCCTGGGCGAGGCGCAACGGGTCGCTGGCCGGCGCCCGCTGCAATGCGGCGATGAACTGCTCGCTGGCCGTATCCAGGCGCTGCCCGCGGCCAGCGCCCGGGCCTTTGGCCAGCACCGCCTCGAGCTGCTGCAGGTATTCGCGCTCGGCAGCCCCCAAGGGCACTTGGGCCACCGCCAGGCACATGCGCAAGTGCACCAGTTCATCACCGATATCCAACCCGTGCAGGCCATCATCCCAGCGCTTGCGCTCGGTGGCCGGCAGCTCGCTGGCATGCCGGGCCAACTGCATCAGGCGGTCGGCCATGCGCCCACCAAACCAGCTGTCGGCACCGCGCAAGTCGCGCCGGGTCAGCCGCACCAGGTCGCTCTGGGTCGCGGCGCGCAGGCGCCGGCCAAGCCAGGCCGGATGGCGGAACACCAGCAGGCGGAACGCCAACACCGCGGCGCCCACCCCCATCAACATCGCCAGAGCGCTGTTGAGCATGGTCGCCACACCGAACGTCATGGCATTGAGCGGCGCTACCAGCACGATGAAATGCAGACAATAGGAAGTCGCCGTGGCGCCGGTGCGCGGGTGGGCCATGCCCAGCGCCCCGAAGAACAGCGGCACGCCCATGCCCAGGCAGAGCATGGCGAAGCTGCTCCATTGCGGCAGAATGATCTGCCCGACCAGAAAGGCTGCCGGGATCGCAAGGAAGATGCCGCGCAAGAAACTCAGGCCGATCTGTGCCCCGTTCTCGCGGCTGGCGAACAAGCTGCACACCACACAGGTCAGCACCAGGCCGCCAGGCGCCGACGGCCAGGCCGTGGCCAGCCAGAAGCTGCTCATCACCAGGAACGCCAAGGCACTGCGTGAACCGAACAACAAGGCCAGTGACCAGTCTCGATGCACCGCCAGGCCCTGGGCCACATCCTTTGGTGCCCTGCCCGCCTCGACATCGTCCATGGCCTGGGTGGCGGCCATGGCGTAATCCAGCAGCAAGGCCATGCGCGCCAGGCAGAAGTGCTCGGCGGAGCTGATCTGCTCATCATGCGCGGCATCCCAGATACGCTGACGCAACAGCAGCAAGCCCGGTTGATCGGGGTTGACCAGCAGCGCCCGTACCTCTTCAAGCCAAGGCGCGAGGCGCCCGGCTTCGTGCTCGTCCAGTTGTCGCCACTGCCGGCGCACCGAGCGCGAAATACGCAGCAGTACCATCAATTTCTGACTCAGCCCGCGAATGGCCCTGGCCCGTTGCCGACCGCGCGGCCCCTCGAACCAGGCGTGTTCGCGCTGGGTGTCGATGGCAACGATACGGCCCAGGCTGTCCAGCAGCCCTTTGCGTGCTTCATCCTCGCCACCCAGCATGGCGCTTGCCGCCTGCAGACCGTTCTGCCAGGCCTGGCGCGCCTGGCCGGCGAGTTGCTGCTCGACCCTCATCGGCCAGATCAGGGCGCTGCTGGCCGTGGCACAGAAGATCCCCAGGCAGATTTCAGTGCACCGCGCCACCGCCTGATCGAACACCTGCAAGGGATGATTGATGGCAGGCAAGGCAATGATGGCAGCGGTGTAGCCGGCCAGCACGAACGAATAGGCCCAGGCACTGCGCAATTGCGTGGATGCCGCCGTGCACAGGGCCAGCCACAGCGCCAAGGTAATCAGGAACAGCCATGGGGTCTGGGCGAACAGGCCGATGAACACCACCGACATGACAGTACCGACCAGGGTGCCGGCCAGGCGCGCCAGGCCTTTCTGCACCACCATCCCCGACAACGGTTGAGCAACGATGAACGCAGTCATCAATGCCCAGGACGGTTGCTCCAGCCCCCAACGCATCGCCAGCCACAACGCCAGGCCTGCCCCAAGCAGGGTCTTGATGGCGAACTTGATGGCGAGGCTGCTGGGTGCAAACAGGGCCTGGAAAGTGATGGGCACGAATCGGACCTTGCGGGGGAATGGTCAGTTAAACGATAGACAATGGCGAGCAGGATAATGCGGAAACGATTAATTAGCTAGCTAATCATCTTTATCGACAAAAAACGCAGACAAAAAAATAGGCGACCGAAGTCGCCCTAAATGCCTTGCGTGCTCGTGAATCCGAAGGTCAGCGCGGCTTACGCTTGTGCGAATCCTTCCAGATGAAAATGCCCAGACCGGCAAAGAATGCAAACATCAACCCGACCGTTACCACACCCGCGATAACCACATTGTCGAAGAACATGCTGGCCTCCCGATTCGTTTGCCGTTGTCCGATGGATGCAAGGTAACGAATACGGGGGCGGGAAAAATTGATCAGGGTCAATGCTGCCCGGGACCGGGCACGCGAGGCGGGTGCAGGGTTGACCTGCGTCAAGTTTCAGCGCTTCTTGGGCTTGCCCTTGGGTTTCTTTTTCTTCGCGGCGGAAAGCGGCATGGCCTGCTCGAAGGCCTGGCGCACTTCGTTCAGGCGTTTTTCCTTGAGGTCATGGATGCGCTTGGCGCGCTCGGCATCGAAGTCGATGAGGTTGTCTTGACTCATGGGTGGGCTCGACGGTCTACAGAGACTTGCATCATGAAGCCAGGCGCTGGCCGTGACCAGCCCCGCGTCAGACTTCGATATCGACCAACAGGCCCTGGCGCGGGTTCTCGCCCATCAGCGGTGCTACCGGCACCGTGTTGTCGGCGTTGACCTCATCACCCGGCACGGCGTTGTAAAGCTCGGCATCGCCTTTGTTGCGCCGTTGCTGCTGGCGACGCTGCTCCTCGCGCAGCAACAGCACTTGCTCCTGCGGGTCGCGCTGCTGCTTCAAGTCGATGGCGCTTTCATTGGACGAAGGCTGCACAGGTACCACCGGCTTGATGTCGGGAGCCTGTTTGACCGGGTCCAGTTGCGAGGTGACCGGGGCGGCACTGAGCGGGATGATCGGCGGCAGCATGGAAGTTCTCCTGTGCCCACTGTATCGGCCGTCCGTTAGCCAGCTTGAGCGTCAAGGGTATGGGGATGCGGCCACTCACGACCGCGTCATGCCAGTATAGACAGCTGTCACTCGGGATCGTCCTCAGGGTCGTCGTCGGCCGGCGGGCTGGCATCGCTCCAAGGCCGCTTGTAGAGCTGCTGCCAGACCGAATCCATATGCTCGCGCAGCACCTGCGGCGCATTTTTCAGCGAGGCGCTGTCTTCACGCTCACCGCCGACCGGCTCTTCGCCTGCCGGTGTGATCAACGACTGGCCAGTGATGGTGTAGGCGTTCTGCCCCTCACGCATCTCGATGGCAATGTCATGCGGATCGATGCCGCCACCACAAAAGGCGTGGCTGGCCACGGTCACTTCAGCGACACCGTCCTTGTTCAGGTCACTGACATCACTGACATCGGTATAGAAGTCGACATCCAGGTCCAGCCCCGGGCAGGTGGTTTCCTGCTCGATCTGCCAGCGCGGCTTGAACGCGTCACCCTCGGCAGCGCGCCCGTACAGGGTGGCCTTGAGCACCACCTTGTCGACTTCCTGCTCGGATTCGGCGTCGACTGCCTGGCCATCGCTGCGGCTGAGCACCAGCAGCCCCTCGCCGTCGCTGTCGCGAAAGTGCACGCTCTTGATCGGCGTCTGCACGCCCAGCACTTCGAGCTGCTCGACCGGGATCGCTGGCAGGGTTTCGAAATTTTTCTGTTCACAGGCAGCCAGCAGCAGCAAGCTGCTCATGGCCAGGGAAGTGTGCAACCAGCGGTGCTTGAGCGGCATATCGGTGCGTAGCCCTCGTCAGCAAGACGGTGTTCTGCGATGAAACAGCTAGACTGATGGACTTCTGGTCTATGGTCCGCCCGGCCTATCCGTTAACATAGCCGGCTTTTCATCGCGGGAGTTCAGGCAGTATGGCGCAGCAGTATCAACCGGGGCAACGCTGGATCAGCGACAGCGAAGCGGAGCTCGGCCTGGGGACCATCCTGGCGCAGGATGGCCGCCTGTTGACCGTGCTCTACCCGGCCACTGGCGACACCCGCCAGTATTCCCTGCGCAATGCGCCGCTGACCCGCGTGCGCTTCTCGCCAGGTGACCAGATCACCCACTTCGAAGGCTGGAAGCTGACCGTGCGCGAAGTCGAGGACATCGACGGGCTGATGGTCTACCACGGCCTGGATGGCCAGAACCAGGCTCGCACCCTGCCCGAAACCCAGCTGTCGAACTTCATCCAGTTCCGCCTTGCCAGCGACCGCCTGTTCGCCGGGCAGATCGACCCGCTGTCGTGGTTCAGCCTGCGTTACAACACCCTGCACCACACCAGCAAGCAGATGCAGTCGTCGCTGTGGGGCCTGGGTGGCTGCCGCGCGCAACCGATCGCCCACCAGTTGCACATCGCCCGCGAAGTCGCCGACCGCAGCGCCCCGCGCGTATTGCTGGCCGACGAAGTAGGCCTGGGCAAGACCATCGAGGCCGGCCTGGTGATTCACCGCCAGCTGCTGTCCGGCCGCGCCAGCCGCGTGCTGATCCTGGTTCCGGAAAACCTCCAGCACCAGTGGCTGGTGGAAATGCGCCGGCGCTTCAACCTGCAGGTCGCCCTGTTCGACGCCGAGCGCTTCATTGAAAGCGACGCCAGCAACCCGTTCGAGGATGCCCAACTGGCGTTGGTCGCCCTGGAATGGCTGGTCGATGACGAAAAGGCCCAGGACGCGCTGTTCGCCGCTGGCTGGGACCTGATGGTAGTCGACGAGGCGCACCACCTGGTGTGGCATGAAGAGCAGGTCAGTGCCGAATACGGCTTGGTCGAGCAACTGGCCCAGGTCATCCCGGGCGTGCTGCTGCTCACCGCCACCCCCGAACAACTCGGCCAGGATAGCCACTTCGCGCGCCTGCGCCTGCTCGACCCCAACCGTTTCCACGACCTCGCGGCGTTCCGCGCCGAGAGCGAAAACTACCGTCCGGTGGCCGAAGCCGTGCAGGAGCTGCTCGAAGAGGGCCGCTTGTCACCCAAGGCCCATGCCACCATCCAGGGCTTCCTCGGCGCCGAAGGCGAAGCGCTGCTGGCGGCGGTCAACGATGGCGATACCCAGGCCAGCGCCCGCCTGATCCGCGAGCTGCTCGACCGCCACGGCACCGGCCGCGTGCTGTTCCGCAACACGCGTGCCGCCGTTCAGGGCTTCCCCGAGCGCCAGCTGCACCCGTATCCGCTGGCCAATCCTGAGCAATATCAGGACCTGCCAGCCGGCGAACACGCCGAGCTGTACCCGGAAGTGGCCTTCCAGGCCCAGGGTGAAATCAGCGATGACGAACGCTGGTGGCGCTTCGACCCACGGGTCGACTGGCTGATCGACACGCTGAAGATGCTCAAGCGCACCAAGGTCCTGGTGATCTGTGCCCACGCCGAAACCGCCATGGACCTGGAAGACGCCCTGCGCGTGCGCTCCGGCATCCCGGCCACGGTGTTCCACGAAGGCATGAGCATCCTTGAGCGCGACCGCGCCGCCGCCTACTTCGCCGACGAGGAATTCGGCGCCCAGGTATTGATCTGCTCCGAGATCGGCAGTGAAGGCCGCAACTTCCAGTTCGCCCATCACTTGGTGATGTTCGACCTGCCGGCCCACCCGGACCTGCTCGAACAGCGTATCGGCCGTCTGGACCGCATCGGTCAGAAGCACACCATCGAACTGCACATCCCGTACCTGCAGGACAGCCCGCAAGAGCGCCTGTTCCAGTGGTACCACGATGGCCTCAACGCCTTCCTCAATACTTGCCCGACCGGCAACGCCCTGCAGCACCAGTTCGGCCCACGCCTGCTGCCGATGCTCGAAGGTGGCGATGCCAAGGCCTGGACCGCACTGGTCAGCGAGGCCCGCGGCGAGCGCGAGCGCCTGGAAGCAGAACTGCACAGCGGCCGTGACCGCCTGCTGGAGCTCAACTCCGGCGGCGCCGGTGAAGGCCAGGCGCTGGTCGAGGCCATCCTCGAGCAGGACGACCAGTTCGCCCTGCCGATCTACATGGAGACCCTGTTCGACGCCTTCGGCATCGACAGCGAAGACCATTCGGAAAACGCCCTGATCCTCAAGCCGAGCGAGAAGATGCTCGACGCCAGCTTCCCACTGGGCGACGACGAAGGCGTAACCATCACCTACGACCGCGCCCAGGCCCTGTCGCGTGAAGACATGCAATTCCTCACCTGGGAACACCCGATGGTGCAGGGCGGCATGGACCTGGTGCTGTCCGGCTCGATGGGCAACACCGCGGTCGCGCTGATCAAGAACAAGGCGCTCAAGCCGGGTACCGTACTGCTCGAACTGCTGTTCGTCAGCGAGGTGGTGGCGCCACGCAGCCTGCAACTGGGCCGCTACCTGCCGCCAGCGGCATTGCGCTGCCTGCTCGATGCCAACGGCAACGACCTGGCTTCGCGTGTGGCGTTCGAAACCCTCAACGACCAGCTCGAAAGCGTACCGCGTGCCAGCGCCAACAAGTTCGTCCAGGCCCAGCGCGACGTGCTGGCCAAGCGCATCAGCGGCGGTGAAGCCAAGGTCATGCCGGTCCACGTCGAGCGCGTGGCTGACGCCCAGCGCCGCTTGGCCGCCGAGGCCGACGAAGAGCTGGCGCGCATGACTGCACTGCAGGCAGTCAACCCGAGCGTGCGTGACAGCGAGATCGAGGCACTGCGCAAGCAGCGTGAACAAGGCATGGCCATGCTGGACAAGGCCGCACTGCGGCTTGAAGCCATTCGCGTACTCGTTGCGGGCTGATTAACCCGCCATATTGCCGGGGCCGCTTAGCGCCCCTTTCACGACACAAGGCCGCCCCTTCAGAAGATCGCATATTTCTGTAAGGGCGGCCTTGTGTCACGAAAGGGGCGCAAAGCGGCCTCGGTTCGTTATGCCCACCGGCTATTTTCCTGATAACCAAATTATAGAAGCCAAAGTGCCATTATTCAGGAAGGTTTAACCTCCTGTTTCTATACTGCCCCAGGACAGTCTCCACAGGGCTTGAACGGAGACGAGTGAAAACTCGAGCAAAGGGCAAGCGATGGAATGGCTGGGTTTGCAACTGTTCACTGAACTGCCAGTAAGCGGGCGCGTCGTAATCGACTGCCGCCATGAACCGCTGCTGATCCTGATCGCCTTCGCGGTGGCCAGCGCAGCCTGCTTCGCCACCCTCGACATGGCCGAGCGCCAATCCCACAGCGAACACCCCGCCGCACAGCGGCAGTGGCGCATGCTGGGTGCCTGCTGCCTGGCAGGCGGCATCTGGGCCATGCATTTCATCAGCATGTTGGCCTTCCGGGCCCCGGTTGAAATGCACTACGACGTGTCGCTCACAGGCTTGTCGCTGCTGATCGCACTGGTGGTGGCCTGGATGGCGATGACCAGCCTCGACCGCCTCGAAATGCGTCTGCGTCACTATCTGCAAAGCGCCCTGCTCATCGGCGTGGGCATCATCCTGATGCATTTCGTCGGCATGGCTGCGCTGCAGACCGGTGCCCAACAGTATTACCAGACCGGCCTGCTGCTGAGCAGCGCTGCCATCGCGCTGCTGACCAGCCTGGCCGCCTTGCTGCTGGCCCGTTACTTCCGCAGTGGCAGCGGCACCCTGCACCAGACCATGAAGTATGGCGCCAGCCTGCTGATGGCCGGCGGCATCGTCGCCACGCATTTCACCGCCATGGCCGCCATGACCATGGTGATCCCGGCCTCTGCCGCCCTGAGCCTGCCATCTGCCGACAACAGCCTGCAGCTGGGACTGACCGTGGCCTTCATCACCTTGCTGATCAGTGGCAGCAGCATCAGCGCTGCCCTGGCCGACAAGAAGCTGCAAAGCAAGGAAGACGACCTGCGCCGTTACGGTGTATTGCTCAGCCAACTGGACCAGGCCCGTGCATCCCTGCAGCAGGCAGCTCATTACGATGCCCTGACCAATCTGGTCAACCGGCGTGGTTTCAACCAGCTCTTCGCCGAACGCCTGGCAGAGCTGGATGCCAGCGAAAACCGTCTGGCGCTGATGTTCCTCGACATCGACCACTTCAAGCGGATCAACGACAGCCTCGGCCATGACGCCGGCGACGAACTGCTCAAGGTGATCGCCAACCACATCAAGGCCGCCACCCGCAGCCACGACCTGGTCGCCCGCTTCGGCGGTGACGAGTTCTGCGTGGTTACCAGCCTCAACAGCCGCGACGAGGCACGCCACCTGGCCCAGCGCATCATGCAACGGATGAAGGATCCGATCGACCTGGGTGGCCGGCGCATGGTCATGACCACCAGCATTGGCATCAGTATCTTCCCCGAAGACGGCCAGACGGCCGAAGAACTGCTCAAGCATGCCGACCTGGCCCTCTACCAATCCAAGGGCAGCGGGCGCAATAGCCTGAATTTTTTCAACAGCAATCTTAAAAATCGCGCCAGCCTGGCTTTGCAACTGGAAGAAGAGCTGCGCATTGCCCTGCTCGAAGAACGAGGCTTGTGCGTGCATTACCAACCCATCTTCGACTTGCGAACCGGCCAGGTGGCCAAGCTTGAAGCGCTGGTGCGCTGGCAGCACCCACTGCACGGGTTGATGGGGCCCGACAGGTTCATCGGCATTGCCGAGGCCAACGGCCTGATAGTCGACCTGGACCTCTGGGTGTTACGCCACGCCTGCCAGGACCTGCCGCGGCTTCACCAGCATGGTTTTGCCAGCCTGAAGGTCACGGTCAATTGCTCGGCAGCGACCCTGGGCCACGAAAGCTTGCCCAATGAAGTGGAGGTGACGTTGTTCCAGACAGGCCTTGCACCTCGCCATCTGGAGCTCGAAGTCACCGAAAACGCCCTGATGGGTGATATCCAGCAGACGGTGAATCTGCTCAAGCGCATCCGTGGCCACGGCGTCGGCCTGTCGATCGACGATTTCGGTACCGGCTACTCGTCGCTGGCCTATCTCAAGCGTCTGCCCTTGGACGTGCTGAAGATCGACCGCTCATTCCTGCAGGATGTGCCCGCCAGCCAGAAGGATCGCGAGATCGTCCAGGCCATCATCGCCATGGCCCACACCCTGCACCTGGAGGTGGTCTGCGAAGGCATCGAAACCGTCGAGCAACACCAGTTCCTGGCCAGCAATGGCTGCGATTACCTGCAGGGCTACCTGCTCGGTCGCCCGGTGCCAATGAGCGAGCTGCGCCCGCTGCTTGACCAGCTCGATCGCCAGGACACTGTCTTCAGCCCTTGTTGCGATACAGCTCTACCAGGGTCGCCGGATCTTTTTGCAGGTAGCCCTGGCTACCGTGCAGGCGCATCAATTGCGCGGCGAGGCCACTGAGGGGAGTTGCCGCACCCTGCTCGCGGGAGAGCTTGACGGCACCGTCGAGGTCCTTGAGCAACGTGCGCACATGCCACTTGATCGGTTCGAAACGGCTTTCGGCCATCTGCGGCGCCAGGATCTGCAGCGGCTTCGAATCGGCAAAGCCACCAGCAAGGGCTTGAGCAATCAAAGTGGCATCGACGCCCGACTGCTCGGCCAGTGCCACCACCTCGGCAATCACCAGGGCATTACAGGCCACGATCATCTGATTGCAGGCTTTGGTCACCTGCCCTGCCCCCACACCACCCATGTGCGTCACCCGCTGGCCAAGCACTTGCAGTACCGGGCGCGCACGCTGCAGGTCGGTGGCCTCGCCGCCCACCATGATCGCCAAGGTGCCCGCCTCGGCCCCAGGTGTGCCGCCGGATACCGGGGCATCCAGCCAGGCCATGCCACACAGGGCAGCCAGCTCGGCGGCCATTTCCCGGGTAGCGGTCGGCTCGAGGCTGGAGAAGTCCACCAGCAGCTGCCCGCTGCGTCCGCCCTCGGCGATACCTTGCTCGCCAAACACCACCTCGCGCACTACCGCTGTGTCGGCCAGGCACAACAGCAGCATGTCGCTGTCACGGCACAACTCGGCGGGGCTGGCAGCCAACCGCGCACCTGCAGCCACCAACACGGCGCATTTTTCCGGGCTGCGGTTCCAGACCGTCAGCGGATAACCCGCGGCCAGCAGGCGCCGACACATTGGCAGCCCCATCAAGCCAATCCCGGCAAACCCCAGCGAAGGCAGTGCAGTACTCATGAACGACTCCAGGCAGAAGATTAGGCAAATGGCGCACTATGACCTCTACGAACACTTCTGCCAATGCGCTCTCCGAGTCTTCGACTGGCCTGAACCGGTACCGCCACCAGCACCGAAGATGTCGAAGTACAGCCGCGACTGGTTGGCCTTGATGCCGCAGGAGTCGATCAGGTACGAGTGGATGAGCTTCCAGTCGGCACGGGAAAAGCGTTAGGTATCCTTGTTGAGGATGATCTTCGCCAGGTACTGGCCGTGGATCGGCGCGTTGCCGGCACCGCCAGCGTGCATTTCGGACAGGTCCATGACCTTCATCTTGATGCAGTCACGCAGGAACTGCGCGAGATCTTCCGCCACCGCATCGGCAAGACCCGGGAGATTTCGCTGAACAGCCATACCGGACGAGTTGATCACGGACAGGGCCGGGCCTGTGGGAGCGGCGGTGCGGCGATCCGACTTGCCCGCGAAGGGCCGAGCAACGGCCCCATTACGCATGCCGTAAACTGTTACCGCCCCGCCGAATCGCCCCGCCGTTGTTACTTACTTCCACCTTACGTGAGCGTCAATAAGCACCACCATGGGGCGGCTGCTTATTTTTAAGCACTAAAAAAGCGCACTGTTATTCCGCTTGTTTCACCTGGATCACGATGAACGGCGAAACCACCACCGCCCAGATCTCTGGATCGCGGCTTTGCAGGTCGAGCGCCTGCTCAGTGGTCACCGGCCCAACAGTGCCATCAGTACGCCACTTGGCGAAGATCTCGCTGCGATTCTCGGCCATTGCCGCGGCAACCTCGATCAGGTCGAGACGGGGGTCGACCCAAATCAGGTCACCCTTGGCCCAGAAACGCTCCAAAGCCTTCCACTCGATTGTCGCTGTCTCGCCGAGCAATTTGGCATAGAGGGTGCTTGTTTGATCAGTCATGGGTTGGTACCCGCAAATTCGGCCAATGAAAAAAGGCCGGCATTTTTGCAGAAAAACCCGGTTTCAAATATGTAATTTGGTCGATTGGCTCCGAAGTTGTGGGGTGGAGCCCAGGATGCAGGCAAAGTGATGGCGCTTTTTTGTATCTTTGTGTCGACCATGCGACAAGCCGCGGAATAGGCGCTTTTTGCCCGCTTTTCAAGCGCGCGAACAGCGCTCTACACTGTACCGGTACAGTTCCGGGACATGTTCCGGGGGAAGGTGGGCATGCAGTGTGGCGTGGCCATGCCGCAAATCCCGCCCGGTCTGTAGCCCTGGCCGCCAGGACTATAAGAATTACAACAGAATGAGTGGAGCACTATGATCAAGATTTCCAAGCTGTTCGCCGCAATGGTACTGGCCGGGGTAGCCAGCCATTCGTTTGCCGCCGATACCATCAAGATCGGGATCGCGGGCCCTAAAACCGGCCCTGTGACCCAATACGGCGACATGCAGTTCATCGGCGCCAAGCAGGCCATCAAGGATATCAACGCCAAGGGCGGCGTCGATGGCAAGATGCTCGAAGCCAAGGAATACGACGACGCCTGCGACCCTAAACAGGCCGTGGCAGTCGCCAACAAAGTGGTCAACGACGGCGTCAAGTTCGTCATCGGCCACCTGTGCTCCAGCTCCACCCAGCCAGCGTCCGACATCTACGAAGACGAAGGCGTGATCATGATCACCCCGGCCGCCACCTCGCCGGAAATCACCGCCCGTGGCTACAAGCTGATCTTCCGCACCATCGGCCTGGACAGCGCCCAGGGCCCGGCCGCCGGCAACTACATTGCCGATCACGTCAAGCCGAAGGTCGTTGCCGTCCTGCACGACAAGCAACAGTACGGTGAAGGCATCGCCACCGCGGTCAAGCAGACCCTCGAGAAGAAAGGCACCAAGGTTGCCGTCTTCGAAGGCCTGAACGCCGGTGACAAGGACTTCTCCTCGATCATCCAGAAGCTCAAGCAGAACAACGTCGACTTCGTCTACTACGGCGGCTACCACCCAGAGCTGGGCCTGATCCTGCGCCAGGCACAGGAAAAAGGCCTGAAAGCCAAGTTCATGGGCCCAGAGGGCGTGGGTAACGACTCGATCTCGCAGATCGCCCAAGGTGCTTCCGAAGGCCTGCTGGTCACCCTGCCGAAGTCGTTCGACGCCGACCCTGAAAACAAGGCCATCGTCGATGCCATCAAGGCGGACGGCAAGGACCCAAGCGGCCCGTTCGTGTTCCCGGCCTACTCGGCTGTCGAACTGATCGCCAAAGGTATCGAAGCGGCCAAGTCCGAAGACACCGACAAGGTGGCAGCCGCCATCCACGCCGGTTCCTTCAAGACCCCGACCGGCACCCTGTCGTACGACGAAAAAGGCGACCTGAAAGACTTCAAGTTCGTGGTTTACGAATGGCACTTCGGCAAACCGAAGACCGAAGTCTCCCCTCAGTAACTGCGTGACTAATAGCTGACCGTAGAAGCCCACTGTGCGAGCAGTGGGCTTTGTTTTACGAGGTTCATGGGCCTGATCCCCGCGATCCGGGGGCCGACCCACCTGAAAATCTTAAAACCGTCACCCGCGGTTTCCTGGCCATACCCCGGCCAGCGAAATGCAAATCAGGTTTTTAGGAGCGCTGTAATGCCTGAGATCTACCATTTCATCCAACAACTGGTTAATGGATTGACCATCGGCAGCACCTATGCCTTGATCGCCATCGGCTACACGATGGTGTACGGCATCATCGGCATGATCAACTTCGCCCACGGCGAGGTGTACATGATCGGTTCCTACGTGGCCTTCATTGCCCTGGCGGGCCTGGCGATGATGGGTATCCATTCGCTGCCGATCCTGATGACCGTCGCCTTCGTCGCGACGATCTGCGTCACCAGTGCCTATGGCTACAGCATCGAACGGGTTGCCTACCGCCCCCTGCGCAACAGCAACCGCCTGATCCCGCTGATTTCTGCCATCGGCATGTCGATCTTCCTGCAGAACACGGTCTTGCTGTCGCAAGACTCGAAGGACAAGTCCATCCCCAACCTGATCCCCGGGAGCTTCTCCTTCGGGCCGGGTGGTGCGGAAGAAGTCCTGGTTTCCTACATGCAGATCCTGGTGTTCGTGGTCACCCTGGTGGCCATGACCTGCCTGACCCTGTTCATCTCCCGTTCCCGTCTGGGCCGCGCCTGCCGCGCCTGCGCCGAGGACATCAAGATGGCCAACCTGCTGGGCATCAACACCAACAACATCATCGCCCTGACCTTCGTCATCGGTGCCGCCCTGGCGGCCGTGGCGGCCGTGCTGCTGAGCATGCAGTACGGGGTGATCAACCCCAACGCCGGTTTCCTGGTGGGCCTGAAGGCCTTCACCGCGGCGGTACTGGGCGGCATCGGCAGCATCCCGGGCGCCATGCTCGGCGGGCTGGTGCTGGGCGTGGCCGAGGCCTTCGGCGCCGACATCTTCGGCGACCAGTACAAGGACGTGGTGGCATTCGGCTTGTTGGTTCTTGTCCTGCTGTTCCGGCCGACCGGCATCCTCGGCCGCCCGGAGGTTGAAAAAGTATGAACAGAAATCTCAAACAGGCGTTCTTCAGCGCCTTGCTGGTCTGGGCCGTGGCCTTCCCGGTGCTGGGCCTGAAACTGAGCATCGACGGCATCAGCCTGGCGGTGCACAGCCAAGGGTCGTTCACCATCAGTATCATCGCCGTATGCTCGGTGCTGATGTTCCTGCGCGTGCTTTTTGACAAGCAGTGGAGCTCGGTGATGGGCCGTCGCTCGGACCGCAAGCTGATTCCGCCAGCCGTCAGCAACTACCTGACCCTGCCGAAAACCCAGCGCTATGTGATCATCGGCCTGATCGTCGCGGCGCTGGTATGGCCGTTCTTCGGGTCACGCGGGGCGGTCGACATTGCCACGCTGATCCTGATCTACGTGCTGCTGGGCCTGGGCCTGAACATCGTGGTCGGCCTGGCCGGTCTGCTCGACCTCGGCTACGTCGGTTTCTACGCCGTCGGTGCCTACAGCTACGCGATGCTCTCGCACTACCTGGGCTGGAGCTTCTGGGTCTGCCTGCCGATCGCCGGCCTGATGGCTGCCACCTTCGGTTTCCTGCTCGGCTTCCCGGTGCTGCGCCTGCGCGGTGACTACCTGGCGATCGTGACCCTCGGCTTCGGCGAGATCATCCGCCTGTTCCTGCGCAACCTCACCGACTGGACCGGCGGCCCCAACGGCATCAGCAACATCCCCAAGCCGGAGTTCTTCGGCCTGACCTTCGAGCGCAAGGCCGCCGAGGGGATGCAGACCTTCCACGAGTTCTTCGGGCTGGAATACAACTCGATCAACAAGGTCATCTTCCTCTACCTGGTCGCCCTGCTGCTGGCCCTGTTGGCACTGTTCGTGATCAACCGCCTGCTGCGCATGCCGATCGGCCGTGCCTGGGAAGCGCTGCGCGAGGACGAGATCGCCTGCCGTGCGCTGGGCCTGAACCCCACCGTGATCAAGCTCTCGGCGTTCACCCTGGGTGCCTGCTTCGCCGGTTTCGCCGGCAGCTTCTTCGCTGCGCGCCAGGGCCTGGTGACGCCGGAGTCATTCACCTTCATCGAGTCGGCGATCATCCTCGCCATCGTCGTGCTCGGCGGCATGGGCTCACAACTGGGCGTGATTCTCGCGGCCATCGTGATGATCCTGCTGCCGGAGCTGATGCGTGAGTTCAGCGAATACCGGATGCTGATGTTCGGTGCGCTGATGGTGTTGATGATGATCTGGCGTCCGCAAGGCCTGCTGCCTATGCAACGTCCCCACATGGAGCTGCGTCGATGAGCCGCGAAATTCTGCAAGTCAGCGGCCTGAGCATGCGCTTCGGCGGCTTGTTGGCGGTCAACGGCGTGGCCCTGACCGTCAAGGAAAAACAAGTGGTGGCGCTGATCGGCCCGAACGGTGCCGGCAAGACCACGGTGTTCAACTGCCTGACCGGCTTTTACAAGCCAAGCGGCGGCACCATCCTGCTCGACGGCCAGCCGATCCAGGGCCTGGCCGGGCATCAGATCGCCCGCAAGGGCGTGGTGCGGACCTTCCAGAACGTGCGCCTGTTCAAGGAAATGACCGCGCTGGAGAACCTGCTGATCGCCCAGCACCGCCACCTGAACACCAACTTCTTCGCCGGCCTGTTCAAGACCCCGAGCTTCCGCCGCAGCGAGAAGGAGGCCATGGAGCGCGCGCAGTACTGGCTGGAGAAGGTCAACCTGACCGAGTTCGCCAACCGTACTGCCGGCACCCTCGCCTACGGCCAGCAGCGCCGCCTGGAAATCGCCCGCTGCATGATGACCCAGCCTCGCATCATCATGCTCGACGAACCGGCCGCGGGCCTGAACCCGAAGGAAACCGAAGACCTCAAGGCGCTGATCGCCTACCTGCGCGAGTCGCACAACGTCACCGTGCTGCTGATCGAGCACGACATGAAGCTGGTGATGAGCATCTCTGACCACATCGTCGTGATCAACCAGGGCACGCCCCTGGCCCACGGCACGCCTGAGGAGATCCGCGACAACCCTGATGTGATCAAAGCCTACCTGGGGGAAGCGTAAATGCTGAAGTTCGAGAACGTTTCCACCTTCTACGGCAAGATCCAGGCGCTGCACAGCGTCAACGTGGAGATCAATCAGGGCGAGATCGTCACCCTGATCGGTGCCAACGGCGCTGGCAAGTCGACCTTGCTGATGACCCTGTGCGGCTCGCCGCAGGCGCACAGCGGCAGCATCAAGTACCTCGGTGAAGAACTGGTCGGCCAGCCGTCCTCGCACATCATGCGCAAGAGCATCGCGGTGGTGCCGGAAGGGCGCCGCGTGTTCGCCCGCCTGACCGTCGAGGAAAACCTGGCCATGGGCGGTTTCTTCACCGACAAGGGCGACTACCAGGAGCAGTTGGACAAGGTCCTGCAACTGTTCCCGCGCCTGAAGGAGCGTTACATCCAGCGCGGCGGCACCATGTCTGGTGGCGAGCAGCAGATGCTGGCCATCGGCCGGGCGCTGATGAGCAAGCCCAAGCTGCTGTTGCTCGACGAACCTTCGCTGGGGCTGGCGCCGATTATCATCCAGCAGATCTTCGACATCATCGAACAGCTGCGTCGTGATGGCGTGACGGTGTTCCTGGTGGAGCAGAACGCCAACCAGGCGCTGAAGATCGCCGACCGTGCGTATGTGCTTGAGAACGGCCGGGTGGTGATGCAGGGCACGGGGGAGGCACTGCTGACCGACCCGAAGGTGCGCGACGCGTATCTGGGTGGTTGACTGAAAAAGGGCCTTCGGGCCCTTTTTTCTGCCTGTCAGAAATGAGTGACCTGTGCCGGCCTCTTCGCGGGTAAACCCGCTCCCACAGGTATTGCACGGTGTTCAGAACCGTGCGATCCCTGTGGGAGCGGTTTTACCCGCGAAGAGGCCGGCACATTCAATCGAGGGCTTGTGATCGCCCCCCAGCCTGAGTAACGTGGCCGGCTCTTTGGCAAAGATTCCCCCGGAGCCCGCCCCATGCGCCTCACCCCTACCCTGCTGCTCAGCGCCCTGCTGCCCCTGTTCGCCGGCTGCCAGCTGCTGGCCGAGCAGCCCCGTGACCCGAACATCGGTACCACGCGCATGCAGGGCGAACTGAGCGCTGGTGGCGGCCGGCTCTTGTTCAAGCCCTGCGGGGAAAGCCGCCACTTCGTGATCAACGATGTCGCCGGCACCGGCATCCTTCAAGAGTCCGTCAGCCTGGCCAAGGACGCCAACGCCAAATTGTTCGCCGACGTGCGCGGGCGCCTGACCGGTAGCAAGCAGGCCGACAACGATGGCCAGCTGGAAGTCAGCCGCCTGTACCGCCTGGAGCCTTCCACCCGTGCGTGCGACGACCCCAACTTCAAGCAGCTGACCTTGCGCGCCAACGGCCATGAGCCGGACTGGGACATCAAGGCCAGCGGCAAAGGCATGGTACTCAACCGCGTCGGCAAAGACCCGCTGCCCCTGCCGTTCCTTGAAGAGGAAGTACCCGGCGGCGGCCTGACCCTGACCAGCGAAGCCAACGGCCAGCACGTTGAACTGTGGGTCGCCCCGCAGCGCTGCGTCGATGGCGCGACCGGCGCCGTGCGCCACCTGCGCGCCGAGCTACGCATCGACGGCCAGACCCTGCACGGTTGCGGTTACTACGGCGGTGCGCGCGACAACTGATCGCCGGGCGCTTTTATCCTGCCAGTCGGGGTGGCTAACAGCTTATACTTGGCGGTTTGTGTAAAGCCGCCGGCCGCCCATGGCCGGGATACTGGACCCTGCCATGCTACGAATCACCGAACTGAAGCTGCCCCTGGACCATCCCGACGAAGCCCTGCGTGAAGCCATCGTCCAGCGCCTGGGCATCCGCGACGAGCAACTGCTCAGCTTCAACCTGTTCAAGCGCAGCTACGATGCGCGCAAGAAGAACAGCGAGCTGCTGTTCATCTACACCATCGACCTGCAAGCCAGCAACGAAGCCGAGCTGCTCAGCAAGTTCGCCGACGATCACAACATCTGCGAGGCACCTGACGTTACTTACAAGTTCGTCGGCCAGGCTCCGGACGGCCTGCAAGAGCGCCCGATCGTGGTCGGTTTCGGCCCGTGCGGTATCTTCGCCGGCCTGCTGCTGGCGCAGATGGGCTTCAAGCCGATCATCCTTGAACGCGGCAAGGAAGTACGCCAGCGCACCAAGGACACCTGGGGCCTGTGGCGCAAAAGCGTGCTCAACCCCGAGTCCAACGTGCAGTTCGGCGAAGGCGGCGCCGGGACCTTCTCGGACGGCAAACTCTACAGCCAGATCAAAGACCCGAACCACCACGGCCGCAAAGTCCTGGAAGAGTTCGTCAAGGCCGGTGCGCCGGACGAGATCCTGTACATCAACAAACCGCACATCGGCACCTTCCGCCTGACCGGCATGGTCGAGCAGATGCGCCAGGACATGATCGCCTTGGGCGCCGAAGTGCGCTTCCAGGAAAAGGTCACTGACCTGCTGATCGAAGACGGCCAGCTGACCGGCGTGGTGCTGGAGAGCGGTGAGCAGCTGCACTCGCGTCATGTGGTCCTGGCCCTGGGCCACAGCGCCCGCGACACCTTCCGCATGCTGCACGCCAAGGGCGTGTACATGGAGGCCAAGCCGTTCTCGGTGGGCTTCCGTATCGAGCACCCACAAACGCTGATCGACAAGGCGCGCCTGGGCAAGTACGCCGGCCACCCGAAACTCGGCGCAGCCGACTACAAGCTGGTGTACCACGCCAAAAACGGCCGTTCGGTGTACAGCTTCTGCATGTGCCCGGGCGGTACCGTGGTCGCTGCCACCAGCGAACCGGGCCGCGTCGTCACCAATGGCATGAGCCAATACTCGCGTAACGAGCGCAACGCCAACTCCGGCATCGTCGTCGGCATCGACCCCGAGCGCGACTACCCGGGCGGCCCGCTGGCCGGCATCGAGTTGCAGGAGCGCCTGGAAGCCCATGCCTACGTCATGGGGGGCAGCAACTACCAGGCACCGGCGCAGCTGGTGGGTGACTTCGTCGCGGGCAAGCCGTCCACGGCCTTGGGCAGCGTCGAGCCGTCGTACAAGCCAGGGGTGACCCTGGGCGACCTGGCACCGAGCCTGCCGGACTTCGCCATCGAGGCAATCCGCGAAGCGCTACCGGCATTCGACCGCCAGATCAAAGGCTACAACCTGCATGATGCGGTGTTGACCGGGATCGAGACACGCACCTCGTCGCCGCTGCGCATTACCCGTGGCGCGGACTACCAGAGCCTGAACCTGAAGGGGCTGTTCCCGGCGGGTGAAGGTGCCGGGTATGCAGGTGGCATTCTTTCGGCTGGTGTGGATGGCATCCGCATTGCTGAGGCCGTCGCTCGCGATATGCTCGGCCTCTGAGCCGCCAGCCCAGAAAAACAAAAAACCCCGAACAGGCCTGGCCCGTTCGGGGTTTCAATTACAGCAGCGATCAGTGCGAAACGCGGCTGGTACCGTCAACAGTCATGATGCGCACGCGGTCACCCACGCGGAAGATTTCATTCTCCTGCACGGCCTGGACATAGGCGCGCATGCTGCCATCGTCTTCACGCACAGTGATTTCCACACCCTGGGTGCGGGTGATGCCTTCTTCGGCAGCCGAACCTGCCAGGCCACCGGCCACGGCACCGATTACAGCCGCTACGATGCTGCCGCGGCCACCGCCAACGGCGCTGCCAGCCACACCACCAACGATGGCGCCAGCACCACCGCCGATCGGCGTCTTGGTACCTTCGATCTTGACCGGACGCAGGGATTCGATGGTGCCCATGCGCACGGTCTGCACGCGACGGGCCTCATCACGGGAGTAGCTGTCACCGGTCAGGCTCGAGGCACAGCCACCGAGCAGCAGCGACATGGTGGTGAACGTCGCCACCAGCAAAGCGGATTTACGCATGGGTACAATCTCCAGAAAACAGGTGTCCATTAGACGCTGCGCACTGACGGCTGTCACGGCGCCAACGTAAATAATTTATTTCCATTCAGCCCCTGTACAGCCATGACGGACAGTAATGTGGGCGTTACAGCTCAGACCAAGCATAGCCACGGATTACTTCATCGTCGTGTGCAGAAGTTGTGGCATCAGAAAAGCTAGGGGCCGCAAAAGCGGCCCCAGGTAGTCACGGTGCAAGGCGCTCTCGCGCCCACTGCCCGTTGACAAGGCGGTAGTTCAAGCGGTCATGCAGGCGGCTGGCCCGCCCCTGCCAGAACTCGACCCGCTCCGGCAGCAGGCGGTAACCGCCCCAATGCTCCGGGCAATGCGGCTGGGTGTCGGAGAAGCGCGCTTCGGTGGCCTTGACCAACGCTTCGAGCTCCTCACGATTGGCAATCACCCGGCTCTGCGGCGACGCCCAGGCCCCCAGGCGGCTGCCCAGCGGGCGCACCTGGTAGTAGTCATCCGACTCCTTGGCCGTGACCTTTTCCACTTGCCCCTCGATTCGCACCTGGCGCTCCAGCGCTGGCCAGAAGAAGGTCATGGCAGCGAACGGGTTGGCCAGCAGTTGCTGGCCCTTGGCGCTGTCATAGTTGGTGAAGAAGGTGAATCCACGGTCATCGAGGCCCTTAAGCAGCAGCACGCGGCAATGCGGGCGGCCCTCGCCATCGACCGTGGCGAGGGTCAAGGCGTTGGCCTCTACCGGTGGCTGCTCGGTCTTCACTGCATCGGCAAACCACTGGTGGAACAGGGCGAACGGCTCACCTGGGGCCTGGGCTTCGGCCAGGCCATCACGGGTGTAGTCGCGGCGCATATCGGCCAGGGATTGGGTCATGGCTGCGTATCCTTGACGATCAGTTGGTCTTCGCAGGGCTGTTGGCGGCTACTTTCTTGTCGGTGGTAGCGGCTTTCTTGGCGGCAGGCTTGGCTGGCGCGGCCTTTTTCTTGGCGGTAGTCTTCGCCGCAGGTTTGGCAGCGGCTTTCTTCGCAGCTGGCTTGGCAGCCGGTTTCTTGGCTTCTACGGGCTTGGCCGCGGGCGCCTTGGCGTCCTGCACGGCAACCATCGAAGCCGGGGTGGCCACAGGAGCCGCCTGTTGGTACTTGGCCAGCAGCGCAAGCATGGTGTTCTGCGGCGTCAGCAGCATTTCCACACGACGGTTCAGGGCACGGCCTTCGGGGCTATCGTTGGCGGCACGTGGCATTTCCGAGCCCATGCCCTTGAGCGACAGGCGGTCACGCTGCAGGCCGCTCAGTCGGAAGATCGCCGATACCGAAGCGGCGCGTTCCAGGCTCAACTTCTGGTTGGCAGCAGCCACACCGCTGGTGTCGGCATGGCCGAGCACCAGCACGGCAGTCTTCGAGTCACCTTCGACAGCTTTTGCCACGCGGGTGATCGGGCCCAGGGTCATCGGCAGCAGCATGTTCGGGCGATCCGGGTTGTACGAGCTGTCGACCGGGATGGTCACCACCAGTACGTTGTCACGGCGCTCCAACTCCAGCTTGCTGTCCTTGACCGCCTCACGCAGCTTCGGCTCGTACTGGTCCAGCCAGGCCTGGGTGGCCTTTTCGTCGATCTTCGGTACTACCGGCCCTTTGGCCTGCTGGTCATCACCGCCAAACGGCCACCACCAGTGGCTGGCGCTCTCGGACTTGGCATCGGCCTTGGCGACTTTTTCGGTTACCGCCGCTTTCACGTCCTTGTCGGCAACCGTGTCCGAACCGAACGGCCACCAGCTGCTGCCGCCATCCTTGGAGGCATCCTGGGAATGGCTGGCGCAACCGGTCATGGCGGCCAGGCACAGGGCGAGAGCTAAGGTTTTATGTGAAGACATCAGCGATACACCATGAAATTGATAGATATTTTGCCAACGCACTTCAGGCGTTGGCATTGAGGATAGTCAAAGGGGTTGCGTAATACCCGCTTTACCCGATCAAAGGCAAGTGCCAAGCACGCGTACCAGCTGCTGGGCTCTTGGATCCATGAGCACGTAAGGGCCGAGGGTATTGACCACGAAACCGAAGGCCACGTCGTGCTCTGGGTCGGCGAAACCGACCGAGCCGCCTGCGCCTGGATGGCCAAAGGCACGGGCACCGAGCCCGAAGGTGGCATTCGCCACATCGGGCTGGT
Organism: Pseudomonas sp. URMO17WK12:I7; assembly: GCF_003269045.1. Lineage (NCBI taxonomy): Bacteria > Pseudomonadati > Pseudomonadota > Gammaproteobacteria > Pseudomonadales > Pseudomonadaceae > Pseudomonas > Pseudomonas sp. URMO17WK12:I7. The sequence continues at coordinate 31,257 of NZ_QLTL01000021.1, forward strand.
CGAGCATGCAACCCAGGCCGAAACGGGTCTGGGTCAACAAGGTACGGTCCTGGCCAAGGCTGTGTTCGCGGGTCAGCTCATCAAGCAGTTCGGATTCGAGCAGGCTGCCGTCGAGCAGGCCGGCATAGAAGCCGGCCAGGCTGCGCGCATTGCCATGGCCATTGGCCGCCGGCTGCTGCATGCGCCGCCATTCAGGCTTGTTGGTGCTGGTCAGGATGGCCGGCGGGTTGGTGAACGCACGGGTCGACAGCGCCTCGGGCTCACGCATGGTCACCTGCAACAGGCGCTGGGCCGCGGCATCACCTGCGTTACCCTTGCCACGGGCAATATGCGCCACGCGGTGGAACGCTTCATCGGCCAGGCCTACGTGGAAGTCCAGGCCCAGCGGCCGGGCGGTACGGGCGACGATCGACTCACCCGGGCCACGGCCATCGACGCGGCGGATCAGTTCACCGATCAGCCAGCCGTAGGTGATGGCGGCATAACCGTGCTCGGTGCCTGGTGCCCACCAAGGCGTTTCGGCCGCCAGGGCGTCGACCATGGTCTGCCAGTCATACAGGGCTTCAGCTGGCAGCAGCTCACGGATGGCCGGCAGGCCGGCGCGGTGGCTGAGCAACTGTCGCAGGGTAATGTTCTGCTTGCCGGCCTGTGCGAACTCCGGCCAGTAGCGCGCCACCGGGGCATCCAGGGCAAGCTTGCCCTCACCCACCAGCTGCAGCGCCGTTACGGCAGTAAAAGTCTTGGTGCAGGAGAACAGGTTGGCGATGGTATCGCTGTGCCAGGCCTGCTGGCCGTCCTTGTCGGCGCTGCCCGCCCACAGGTCGACGACCGTCTCGCCACCGACCTGGATGCACAGCGCTGCGCCACGCTCCTGGGGATCCTCGAACAATGCCGCGAACGCTTCGCGTACTGCTTCGAACTTCAGCTCATAGTGACCCTGGATCTGCACCCGCTGTTCTCCGTACGACCATGCTGACAAAGGCGTGCATTGTTTCAGTAGTTGGCGGTTTTGCCTACTGGGCAGGGCCGGATGGTCTGCGTCGAAGCAGCGGTGTCATCTGTACCAGGGGCGCAGAGCGCCCCAATAGACGTTCAGGGGGCCTTTTTCTCCAGTTCGCCGCGCAACTGACCAACGGCCTGAAGGTTGCTCTTGCGCACGGCCTCGACAAACCCCGGGTATGCCACATCGGTGATCGCCACCAGGCCCAAGTGGCCGTTCTCGCCATCGAGCAAGCGCCCGCTGGCCGGTTGGTCGAGGTACTGGAACCAATGCGCGCCAACGACCATCGGCTGTGCCAGGGCGGCCTTGAGGAAGTTGCCGTAGGCCGGCCCGCGGTCCTCTTCCCTTGCCACTTCCACCGGCCCTGGCCAGAACGGCCCACGGTCGCGCGAGCCAAACTGGAATTCGGATACCAGCACTGGCTTGTCGAGCTCGGCCAGGCGGGCGAAGTCATAGCCATCTTCGGGTTTGAGGGTATAGAAATTGAAACTCAGCACATCGCAGAACTCGGCGCAGGCCTTGACGGCTTCCGGCGTGCTCACGGCATAGCGACCGCCCAGCAACAGGTGGTTGGGCGCATGCCAATTCAGTGCGTCGGCAATGGTCTTGAAGTAGGTCTCGGCGAATACCTGCTGGAAATACTGGTAATCACGCTCGATCTCTGGGTGCTCGGGATTCGGCAGCGGCGCCTCGAAGCCTGGGTCTTCCATCAGCTCCCAGGCTTGCAGGTCGATGCCCCAGGCCTTGGACAGCCCCTGCTGGTTGCGGTACTTGTCGCGCAGCTGTTTGAGGAAGGCGCGCTTGGCTGGCACATCGGTAGTCAGCCGCAAGGTGCCGTAGGCCAGGCCATACCGCGCCTTGGGGTCATTGCCGGGCGCCGCCCAGGCCAGTTCATTGTCGGCGAAATAACCGATCAGCCAGGGGTCGTCACGGTGATCGCGCGTGGCAATGGCCACGGCGCGTTCAGTGGCCATGGCGAACCGTGGGTCGAACGGGTCTGGCATGCGGCCCCACCAATCCATGCCGGTGCTGATGCTGGCATAGTCACCGACAATCGACAGCGGCAAGGTATAGGGCATCCGTTTGGCCTGGCCGAGGGCCGGGTCGCTCCAGTTGCCCAGGGTATTGAAGCCCCAGGCCTGCAGCCGGTCCAGGGTGTGCCCCTGCCAACGCTCGGCGTCCAGCGCCAACGTTGGGCATTCCGGGGCGGCTTGCCCTTGCGCGGCAGGCGGGCACGGTTTGCCATAGGTGCGCTGGATGTTCGCGGCATAGAAGTCGAACCAGCGGCCTTGCTTGAAACTGCGCCCTTGGGACGAGGCGTTGCCATCGTCGTTGTTGCCTTCACCATAGAAGGCCGTCAGACCGTCGCCTTCACCTGGCAAGGCCTTGAACATGCCCTCGCGGCCGGCAATGTAGGTGCGCCCACCATCGGCAGCCACGGCATTGACGCCCAGCGAGTAGAACGGGTGCCCCTCCGGCGTAACCAGGTACCAGCGACCATCGCGCTTCTGCGTGCGGAAAAAACCCTTGGCTTCGAACGCCGGCCCGGCCAGCAAGCCGCCGTAGCTGTCCAGTGGCTGTTTCTGAAGTTCAGCCAGCCAGCTCTTGAGTTGCTGCTGTTCACGACTGTCGGCGGCCTTGAGCTGATCGTCATTGGCGATCTTCTCGGGCCAGTGCCCCCGGGTGGACTGGCCGTAGGCATCGATCAACCCGTGGTAGGCCGCCTGGTAGGCCAGGTTGTCGTCCTGGATGCCGACCCTCTCGATCAACAGGTTTTGCGCCACCTTCGGGTTAGGTATGGTCAGGCTGACAGCCACCACCTGCTTGAGGTCGACCTCACCTGCACTGCTGGTAAACAGCAACCGCTGCCCTTCGTATGTCCATGGCATTGGCGGCCCGGCGCGCATGCCCTGGCTCAGCGGCGAACTGGCCTTGAGCGGCACCATGACGGTTTGCGCAGGCCCCGCGGGCAAGTCGATACGGCTGGTCAGCGTGCGTCCATCGCTGCCGAGCACGCTGACGTCGACAGTCAAAGCCCAGTCCTGGGCGCTTTGCATACGCAAGGTAAGGAACTGCCCAGCCGACCAGTCCCACACGCCGCTCTGCGGGCTCAGGCGCAGGGTCGGCCGTTCGACCGGATTGAACACCACCCGCCTGAGCACCTCGCCTTCGGCCGTCTGCTCCGCGTTGTACTGCGGCATGCCGGTGCCTTCGGTCGCCACATTGACCACCGAGGCCGGGCGGACGAAGCTGAACAGCGTTTGCTGCCCGGCCAGCAAAGGCGTGCTGAACAACAGGGTAAGTACCACGGGCAAGGTGCGGCGGATCATAGGGCTGGGGCTCTCCTTCCAGGCCCTCATGGGCCCGCGACTGAGTAATGGACAACGGGCCGGCGCATCGTGCTCCGGCCGTCAGGAAATCTCCCGCCGGAAAGGCGGCAGCGCATTGAGAATAGCCTTGCCATAGCGCTGCGTGACCAGACGCCGATCCAGCAAGGTAATGACGCCGCGATCCTGCTCGGTACGCAGCAGGCGGCCGCAGGCCTGGATCAGGCGCAGCGAGGCGTCAGGCACGGCAATCTCCATGAACGGGTTGCCACCACGGGCTTCGATCCACTCGGCCAGGGCCGCTTCGACCGGGTCGTCTGGCACCGCGAAGGGGATCTTGGCGATGACCACATGTTCACAATAGGCCCCCGGCAGGTCGACACCCTCGGCGAAGCTGGCCAGGCCGAACAGCACGCTGTGCTGGCCATCGTCGACCCGTGCCTTGTGCTTGTTCAGGGTTTCCTGCTTGGACAGGTTGCCCTGGATCAGCACCAGCTTGCGCCAGTCGCGGTCCAGGCCGTCGAACACTTCCTGCATCTGCTTGCGCGAGGAGAACAGCACCAGCGCGCCACGGGCATCCTCGACGATGCCCGGCAGCTCGCGGATGATCGCTGCGGTGTGTGCCGCCGCGTCGCGCGGATCGGCCTTGAGGTCGGGGACCCGCAACAGACCGGCATCGCCGTGCACGAACGGGCTGGGCACCACGCAGGTGACGGCATCGCGGGGCAACCCCGAGCGCATGCGGAAGCGGTCGAACTTGCCCAGCGCGGTCAGTGTGGCCGAGGTCACCAGAGCACCATGGGCGACACTCCAGAGGCTGCGCCGCAGCATTTCAGCGGCAAGAATCGGGCTGGCATTGACCTCGATGTCGAACAGCGCGCCGCTTTCGGCCAGCGTCAGCCAACGCGCCATGGGCGGGCTGTCTTCCGGGTCTTCGGCGGTGAACGCGGTCCATAGCTCCCAGTTGCCCTGGGCACGCGTGACCAGGCTGCCGAACAGTGGATACCACTCCTCGGCCTGGTGGCTGGCGATTCCGATGTTGACCTCACCGTCCATGCCTTCCTTGAGCAGGTCGGCCAGGCGCGTGAACAGGTCATTGAGGCGGGCGAAGCCCTTTTTCAATTCGATGCCGACTTCGCGGATCTGCTCCGGCACCACACCGCCCTCGAAGCGGTAGCGCGGGCGCTCGCGGCCTTCGGTGTCCTCGCTCGGGCGGAAGTCGGCGACCTGCTCGCACAGGGTGAACATGAACTGCTGCTGGGTGCGCACTTCCCGCGCCAGCTCCGGTACCTGTTCGATGTACTTGCCCAGGTCGCCTGGCAACGGGTGCTGGGCCAGCAGCTTGGTGAGGTTCTTGGCAGTCTGTTCCAGCCAGTCGGCAGTGGAGCGCAGACGCGAATAATGGGCGAAATGGCCGATGGCCTTGTCTGGCAAGTGGTGGCCTTCGTCGAATACGTACAGGGTGTCGCGCGGGTCGGGCAGCACCGCGCCACCGCCCAGCGCCAGGTCGGCCAGGACCATGTCGTGGTTGGTGACGATCACATCGACCTTGCCCATGCCCTCGCGGGCCTTGTAGAACACACACTGCTGGAAATTCGGGCAGTGGCGGCCGGTACACTGGCTGTGGTCAGTGGTCAGGCGCGCCCAGTCCTGGTCCTCGATGGCCTCCGACCAGCTGTCGCGGTCGCCGTCCCAACGGTTGCCAGCGAGCTTTTCGATCATGCTGTTGAACAGCTTCTGGCTGCGCTCGTCAACCTCGATGTGGAAGCCTTCTTCTTCGAACAACTGGGCTGTGGCCGACTGCGCGTGGCCCTCCTGCAGCAGGATGTCGAGCTTGGACAGGCACAGGTAACGGCCGCGCCCCTTGGCCAGGGCGAAGCTGAAGTTCAGGCCGCTGTTGCGCATCAGGTCCGGCAGGTCCTTGATGACGATCTGTTCCTGCAAGGCCACGGTCGCGGTGGCGATCACCAGGCGCTTGCCGGCGGCCTTGGCGGCCGGGATCGCGGCCAGGGCGTAAGCGACCGTCTTGCCGGTACCGGTACCCGCTTCCACCGCGACCACGGCGGGCTCGCCGGCTCGGCGGCCTTCTTCGTCACAGGCGATGTCGCCGAGCACCTTGGCCACTTCGGCGATCATCAGGCGCTGGCCATACCGCGGCTTGAGGCTCTTGGCTTCGAGAAAACGCGTGTAGGCGCCCTGGATGGTGGCTTTGAGTTCGTTGCTGATCATGGTCTGCAGGCGCCCGGAGGGCTGGATATATTTTCAGTGTTTCGCATGGGGCGGCTATCATACCCCGCTATTGCCCTTTATGCCGCATGGAGATCCGGATGGTTGCCTTTGCCCTGCCTTATACACTGCATGTCCTTGCCGCCCTGGTGTGGGTCGGCGGCATGTTCTTCGCCTGGCTGGTGCTGCGCCCGGCAACGGTTGCAGCCCTTGAAGGGCCTGCCCGCCTGCGCCTGTGGGTGGAAGTTTTCCGACGCTTCTTCGTCTGGGTCTGGCTGGCCGTGGCGATTCTGGCGATAAGTGGTATCGGCATGTTGCACATGCGCTTCAGCGGTTTCGAGACCGCCCCCAAGTATGTACACGTGATGATTGGCGGCGGGATTGCCATGTTCGCGCTGTTCATGCGCATCCAGGCATTGCTGCTGCCGGAGCTCAAGGCAGCGGTGCAGGCCGAGGACTGGCCGGCGGGCGCCGCGGTACTCGGGCGCATTCGGCGGATGGTGGGCATCAACCTGCTGCTGGGCCTGGCGGTGGTTGCGGTGGCCAGTTCCCGGCTGTTGATGTGAGGGGTTCTACGCAGCATTTTCGGTGCCTGTGAGATCGCGCGCCGCCCGCGCGGCGCATCGCGGATGAATCCGCTCCTACATTTGTTGCAACGTGCCGAACCTGTTATGCCATGGTTGCCATGCCTTGGCGCATGACTTGAGCCGTGTAAACCGGCTGACAACCATGGCCTTACAGGCGTGGCACGTTGCAATAGATGTAGGAGCGGATTCATCCGCGATGCGCCGCGCGGGCGGCGCGCGATCTCACAGGCACCACAGATCCAAGGGCATGCCCTTCAGAGACGCTGCAGGATCAGTTCACCCTCGGCCCCTGCCAACCCAGGCTGGCCTTCCTGCCCCGGTCGGCCATTGGCCCCGGCGTCGGTGCGATACACCAGGCAGCCCTTGCTCACCCCGCCTTTACCCGCCTTGCCGGCAGCCCCGGCCTTGCCCGGCGCACCACCGTCCAGGCGCACCACGATGCGCTCCTGCGAAAAGCCCTGCGGCAAGCTCAGGCGAATCCGCCCACCAGGCGCACCATCATGCCCGTTGCCGCCATCATCGCCATTCGCCCCTGCGCTTGCCTGCCCCCAGGCACAGCCTCCCGCCTGACCATTGGCGCCATCAAGGCCAATGTAGCCCGGCGCTCCGGCACCGCCACGGGCATCGATGGCCAAGCGCTCGGCATCGACCTCGGCGAGTTTCAACTCCAGGCTACGCCCAGAGCGGGCAGCCCGTTCATAGGTGCCAGGCGCCCCCGGTGCGCTGAACTCGCTGCCCTGGGCCAGCACAGCACTGCGCACATCGATAAGCAGCGGTGCTTCGGCGGGTGCAATGGCAATCCGCGCATCGCGCCCCAGCTGCAGATGATCGACTTTCAGCTCGGTCAATGTGGCTGGCAACAGCAAAGTCGCCGAATCCGCCACGCGCAATTGCTCCAGGTGCACGCTGGCCGATTTATTCGGCAGGCGCAGCATGGAATGGGAGGCAACTTCCAGGCTCTGCGCCTGGGCCATGGGCGCGGCCAATACCGCCAGCAAGATCAATTTACGCATGGCGAGGCGCCTCCTGCGGACCGGGAATGGACATGACATGAAAGATACCGGTCAACAGGATCTGCAACCGGTCGAACCAACGATGGCTGCGGCCCCGCAGGCTGCCATTGAAAAACAGCACCTCAAGAAAATGCAGGCTCAGCACAAGAATGCCCAACGCATTGATCAGCAAATTCAATGGCAACGGCTGCGGCATCATCAGGTTGAACAGCACCACGCCCCAGAATGCCACGGTCAGGGCTTTGCCCAGGCCCAGGATGAACTTCATACCCCGCCCCTATCTGTCTATTTATTGTTATGCCAACGCGGCCCGAGCCAGCGAGCCGCGCAGCCAACACTACCTGCATGGCCGAGCACACGCCAGCGCAGTCAGTTGAGGTGCAAGTCCACCCGTCGGTTGTGCGCACGCCCTTCATCGGTGGCGTTGTCGGCGATCGGCTCACGGGCGCCACGGCCTTCGCTGGTCACCTTCTGTGGCGCCAGGCCCTGACCGATCAGGTACTCGGCAACACTGGCAGCACGGCGTTCGGACAGTGCCTGGTTGTAACTGTCGGAGCCGACATTGTCGGTATGGCCAACCACTTTGACGCGCGTAACGCCCAACTCGTTGAGGCGCGGCAGAAGGCTTTTTAGGCGCTCCTCGCTACCTGGGGTGAGGTCGGCGGAATTGAAGGCAAACATCACCTGGCCCTGATCGTCCAGGGTGATCACCTCGGGTTTGGGCTCGGGTGCGGGCTGGGACGGCGGGTACTGCGGCAGCGGGCAGCCCATGTGGTCAACCGCTGTATTGGCCGGGGTATCGGGGCAGCGGTCACGACGGTCGAACACGCCGTCACCATCTTCGTCGCCATCCTGGGCGTAGCAGATCAGGCCGCCGGCGATCGCGCCCAGGGCGCCGGCGCCGGCCGCCCAGCTCGAGCTCTCTATGGCGCCAAGGCCACCACCGACCGCACCGCCGAGCAGGCTGCAGATGGGCCAAGTCCTTTGATTGAGGGGCGCACTGCCATCACTGTGGGTGGCGCAACCTGCAAGCAGGCTGGCAACCATCAGCAACGGCAACGCCGCCTTCGACGTTACACTCATGATGAATGCTCCTGTGTCATCGGCCGCGACCGGCTAACAGGATTAAAGACGCGCCCGCGCCACTTCTCAAGGCGCGGGCGCCTGGGCGTCAACGCTGGATCTTGATCTCGGTGCGACGGTTCATGGCACGCCCCTCGGCCGTGGCATTGTCCGCCACTGGCTGGGTTTCGCCTGCACCCACCACCGAAACGAAGCTGGCGCGAGGCACACCGTTTTCGATCAGGTAATCGGTTACCGCATGGGCGCGATGCTCGGACAGTTTCTGGTTGTACGTGTCGGAGCCCACGCTGTCGGTATGGCCGGTCACGCTCAGGCGAGCGCTCGGCGCTTCCTGCTTCAGGCGAGTGGCAACTGTGTTCAGACGCTCCTTGTCGGCCGCCGTCAGGCGCGAGGAGTTGAATTCGAAGTGCACGTCACGAATAACGATCACTTCCTCTTTCTGCACCACCACTTCCTCGACGACTGGAGGAGGTGTAGGCGGGCAGCCATTGGCATCGACCTTCACGCCGTGCGGCGTGCCTGGGCACTTGTCACGGCTGTCCGGTACGCCATCACCGTCTTCGTCGCCATCGCCGTGGGCCCAGCAATAGCCCGCCGCGAGACCACCACCGAGCAGCGCGCCCCAGCCAGCCCAGCTGGAACTCTCGATGGCACCCAGGCCGGCACCGGCGACGCCCCCGACGGCAGCACACTTCGGCCAGTCGGTTTTTTGCAAACCTGCACAACCAGTCAGCACACTGGTGAGCAGTACCAGGGGTAACGCTGTGCGTACTATGCTCATTTTCGTAGCTTCTCCTAGGGGAATCGGCATAAGACCGATCTCTGGGAGTAAAGACCGCGCAATCCATCCCTGCCAGCAATAAGCCACGACGCGGCCACTTGCCTCTATGCCGGTGGACAGCAGCCCGCTAGTCTTGGACGACTTGAACGAGGATTGGCAATGACCGAAGGTTTTTCCCAGCGCACCCCGCAACAAGCCCTGGCCGCCCTGCTAGAGCGCTTCACCCCACAACGCCTGCTGCTGGTGGGCACCCGCTTCCCGGCCCTGGATGCCTTTGCCCAGGTTCACCCGCAGGTGACCATCGAAACTTGCGCACCGGGGCCATTGCCGGCAGCCCTGGCGGCCCAGCGCTTCGACCTGGCGGTGCTGGTGGACTGCCTGGAACACTTGCCCAAGCGTACCGGCCTGCAGCTGCTGGGCGGTATCCGCAACCTCAACGCAAGCCGGGTTGCAGTGCTGGCCGACCTGCCCGCCTGTGGCTGGCAAGACACCGATTTCTTCTCCCTGGCGCTATCGGCCAGCGAGAAATTCCGCCGCGATGAGCAGGTGTTGAGCTTGTTCACCTATGATCTACATGACTACAAGCAGGTCCCGGACTGGCTCAACGCCAAGTTCTGGGCCAACCCTGAAAACTTCGGCAAGTACTGGTGGTGATGATGAGTGTTTCGGTTTGCCCATGTGGCAGCGGCAATCTGCTCGACGCCTGCTGCGGGCATTACCATGCCGGCACCCCGGCGCCCGACGCCCAGACGCTGATGCGCTCGCGCTACAGCGCCTACGTCTTGGGGCTGGTCGACTATCTGGTCGCCACGACCCTGCCCGCCCAGCAGGCCGGGCTCGACCGCACCGCCATGGCGGCATGGAGCGCCCAGAGCACCTGGCTGGGCCTGGAGGTGGAAGGCGCCGAAGTGCTCGGCGGCCAGCCCGAACATGCGTTCGTGACATTCACTGCGCGCTGGCATGACCAGGAGGGCGACCATCAGCACCGCGAGCGTTCTGCTTTTGTGCAGCACGAGCGGCGCTGGTACTTCATCGACCCCACCGTCGCGCTCAAGGCCGGCCGCAACGACCCCTGCCCCTGCGCCAGCGGGCAGAAATTCAAGAAATGCTGCGCCAGCTACGTCGGTAACTGAGCATGATCGCCGCCAGCCGCCTGCTCCTGCTCAGCGCCTTGCTGGCGCTGTTGGCAGGCTGCGCGAGCTGGGGCGATGACGACTCGCGCATGCCAGAGCTGCACCTGGACAAGGTTGAAACGGTAAAGGCGCGGTTGCTGCAACAGGAGTTCGTCTTGCATCTGCGCGTCGACAACCCCAACGACAGCCGCCTGTTCATTCGCAACCTGAGCTATTCGGTGTGGCTCGACGACCTGCTGCTGGCGCAGGATGATGTCAGTCTTTGGCGCAGTGTCGGCGGGCATGCGCGGCGCACGTTCAAGATCACGGCGCGGACCAACCTGTGGCAGCACCTGAAGCCGTTGGCCAAGCTGCTCAAGAGCGGCAAGCCGCTGCATTATCGCCTGCAAGGCGAGCTGGAGACGGGGCTGATCATCCATCAGGACCTGCACTTGTCGCGCAGTGGTGAGATAATCCCCGGCGATTTCTTACCGGAGTAACCCTGCAATGACCCAGCAACCCCATGTGCATGGCCCTGACTGCAACCACGGTCCTGATCATCAGCATGATCACGACCACGGCCATGTACACGGCCCACACTGCAACCACGGCCATCAGGAGCCGGTGCGCAACGCCCTGAAGGACGTTGGCCGCAACGACCCGTGCCCATGCGGCAGCCAGAAAAAGTTCAAGAAGTGCCACGGCGCTTGATGGGCCTGGCTCAGGCCTAGTAGCGCCTTTGAGATCGAGCGCCGCCCGCGCGGCGCATCGCGGATAAATCCGCTCCTACATTTGTTGCAACGTGCCGAACCTGTTACGCCATGGTTGCCAGCCTTGGCGCATGACTTGAGCCCTACGAACAGGCTGACAACCATGGCCTGACAGGCATGGCCACGTTGCAACAAATGTAGGAGCGGATTCATCCGCGATGCGCCGCGCGGGCGGCGCTCGATCTCACAGGCGCCGAAACCCTGTCGGCATGCTACCTTAGCGCCTCCCAACACCCGCCACGCCTTGCAGGAGCCCTTGTCATGGCCGCCCCCGTCCTTCCTCCCTTCCGCCCGCGACTCAGCGCCGTCGCCACGTTGCTCGGCATGCTCGGGCTCGCCGGCTGCCAGATGGGTGGCTACCAGGACAGCGTGCCACCGAGCACCGGCGTGCAACCGCTCAAGGGCCTGGCACAGAACGTCTCGGTCCGGCGCAACACCATGGGCGCGCCGCTGATCGAAAGCAGCAGTTTCCATGACGCCCTGTTTACCCTCGGCTATGTGCATGCAGGTGATCGCATCGAGCAGATGCTCACCATGCGCCTGCTCGCCCAGGGCCGCCTGGCGGAGCTTGCCGGCAGCGAAGCGCTGGATATCGACCGGCTGATGCGCGCCGCCAACCTCAAGCAAAGTGCCGCCCAGCAGTACGCCGACGCATCACCACGCCTGAAGCGCTTCTTCGAAGTGTATGCCCGCGGGGTCAACGCCTACCTGTTCCGTTACCGCGACAAGCTGCCCGCCAACCTGGCCAGCAGTGGTTATCGCCCGGAATACTGGAAGCCTGAAGATTCGGCGCTGATCTTCAGCCTGTACGCCTTCAGCCAGTCGGTGAACCTGCAGGAAGAGCTAAGTGCCCTGACCCTGGCGCAGAAAGTCGGCAACGACAAACTGCCCTGGCTGCTGCCCGGCGCGCCAGACGAGCCCTTGGCTCACGCCGAAGTGGAAAAACTCAAGGGCCTGAACCTGGGCAGCCAGCTGCCAGGCTTGCCTGCGTTGGCGGCGGCCAGCCAGAAACTCGCCGACCTCGACCTGCTGGGCAGCCCCGGTTCGGCCAACCTGGCGCTGGGCCCGCAACGCAGCCGCAGCGGCAAGAGCCTGCTGGCCAGCGACAGCCGCGCGGCCTGGGCCTTGAGCCCGGTGCAGATCCACACGGGCAAGTACCAGGTTGCCGGCCTGTCCCTGCCGGGCCTGCCCATCGTGCTGGCCGGCTACAACGGCAAGTTGGCCTGGAGCAGCAGCGCGGTGATGGCCGACAACCAGGACCTGTACCTGGAGCAACTGCGCCATGCGGGCAGCCAGGTGACCTACCTGGCCGACGGCAAGTGGCTGCCAGCCCGAGCCCGCAGCGAAACCTTCTTTGTTCGCGGCCAACGCCCACAGCGCGAGGTGATGTACGACACCCGCCACGGCACCCTGCTCCCCCAGGCAGGGAACGCCAGCCTGGGCCTGGCGCTGAGCCTGCCTCAGCTCAAGGGCGACCGTAGCCTCGATGCACTGTTCGACCTGACCCGCGCCCAAAACATAGAGCGCGCCTTCGACAGCACCCGTGAAGTCGCCACGGCCGCGCTCAACTTCGTTTTCGCCGAGCCTGAGCATATCGGCTGGCAAGTCAGCGGCCGTTACCCGAACCGCCGCGAAGGCCAAGGGCTGTTGCCATCGCCTGGCTGGGACGGTCGCTATGACTGGGACGGCTACGCCGACCCGATGCTGCACCCCTATGACCAGGACCCACCGGCCGGCTGGATCGCCCACGCCAACCAGCGCAGCCTGCCGCGGGGCTATGGCATGCAGCTGTCCAGCACCTGGTATTACCCTGAACGCGCCGAGCGCCTGGCGCAGCTGGCCGGCAACGGCCGCCACGACAGCCGCAGCGTGATGGCCTTGCAGAACGACCAGGTGACGCTGCTGGCTGACAAGCTGAAGCAGATGTTCGACGCCCCTGGCATGGCCCAGCCGCTCAAGCAGGCGATCGATGCGCTGCCCGCGGCCCAGCGCGACAAGGCGCGCGATGCCCTTGCCCGATTGAAGGCCTTTGATGGCCGCCTGAGCCCGGTTTCGGCGGATGCCGCGCTTTACGAACTGTTCCTACAGGAAGTGGCCCGGCAGACCTTCCTCGACGACCTCGGCCCGGAATCGAACCCAGCCTGGCAGGCGTTCGTCAGCGGCGCCCGCCTGTCGTACTCGGCACAGGCCGACCACTTGCTGGGCCGCGACGACAGCCCGTTCTGGGACGATCGTAATACCCCGCAAAAAGAAGACAAACCCGCCATCCTCGCCCGCAGCCTGGCCGCCGCCGTGGATGCTGGCACCGCGCAACTGGGCAGCGACCGCCGCGCCTGGCAGTGGGGCAAGCTGCACCAGTACCGCTGGCCAGCCCCTGCCTACCACGGGCTGGGCGATGCGCTGAGCCGTTCGCCGCTGGCCGCCGGTGGCGACTTCACCACACTGGCCCTGACCCCTTATGCCTGGGGTAGCGACTTCGACACTCGCCTGCCCGCCTCGGCGCGGATGATCGTCGACTTCGGCCAGGCCGAACCGCTGCAGGTGCTGACCAGCAACGGCCAGTCAGGCAACCCGGTCAGTTCGCATTACAACGACGGGCTGGATGCCTGGTTCAAGGGGCGGTTCATGAGCCTGCCGTTGCAGCCGCAGAACTTCGGGCGGGCCTATGGCAGCCAGCGTTTGACGCTGGTTCCGGGCAAGTGAGGGCGTGTGGAAAGATCGGCCGGGGGGCCGCCAGGGTGACCGCCAGAAAGCTCTCAGCGCCTGTGAGATCGAGCGCCGCCCGCGCGGCGCATCGCGGATAAATCCGCTCCTACATTTGTTTTGGGCCAGTCACTCCTGTGAAGCCAACAGGGACCGCCTTGTTGGTATGGCGATACATCTCTGTGGGCATTGACGCAGCCCCATCTGTCTCCCGTCATGCACCAAGGCGGACAGCGATAACCTCACAGGAATAATTGGCCCGAAAAAAATGTAGGAGCGGATTTATCCGCGATGCGCCGCGCGGGCGGCGCTCGATCTCAAAGACGCCATAAATCTTCCGCCAGGCACCTATCAGCCCCAACTCCATCCGAACTTCCACCTTCAGCCACGGCTCCTAACTGGTAACCCCAAACCAGCACACAGAAGCCATGGACCTCGTCATCGCCCGACCCGAAGGCCTTTACTGCCCACCCGGCGACTTCTACATAGACCCCTGGCGGCCGGTCGATCGGGCCGTGATCACCCACGGCCATGGCGACCATGCCCGCAGCGGCAACCGCCACTACCTGACCGCAGCCCCTGGCGCAGGCATCCTGCGCAGCCGCCTGGGCCAGGACATCGACCTGCAGACCCTGCCTTACGGCGAGCATATCCAGCATCACGGCGTCTCACTCAGCCTGCACCCGGCCGGCCATGTCCTGGGTTCGGCACAGGTGCGTCTCGAGTATCAAGGTGAAGTGTGGGTGGCTTCAGGTGACTACAAAGTCGAGCCGGATGGCACCTGCGCCGCCTTCGAACCGGTGCGCTGCCATACCTTCATCACCGAGTCCACGTTCGGCCTGCCCATCTACCGCTGGCCCAGCCAGGCGAACATCTTTGCCGGGATCAATGCCTGGTGGCGTAGCAACTGCGAGCAAGGCAAGGCCAGCGTGCTGTTCTGCTATGCCTTCGGCAAGGCTCAGCGAATTCTTCATGGGCTGGACCCGGACATCGGACCGATCCTCGTGCATGGCGCTGTCGAGCCGCTGAACAGGGTGTACCGCGACGCCGGCGTGCAGCTGCCGGCCACCCGCTATGCCGGTGATGTCCCGCGCAACGACCCGCTGATGCGTCAGGCGCTGATTCTGGCGCCGCCGTCTGCCGCAGGTAGCAGCTGGATGCGCCGTTTCGGCGAGTACAGCGACGCCTTTGCCAGCGGCTGGATGCTGTTGCGCGGTACCCGCCGACGGCGCGGTGTGGATCGGGGCTTCGTGTTGTCTGACCACGCCGACTGGCCGGGGCTGCTGTGGGCCATCGAACAGACAGGAGCGGAACGGGTCATGGTTACCCACGGTTCGGTAAATGTGCTGGTGCGCTACCTCAACGAGCAAGGCCTGGATGCCCGCGCCTTCGTCACCGAATACGGCGAAGAGGATGACACCACGGTCACGGAGCCTGAGGCATGAAAGCCTTCGCCGATCTGTACCTGCGCCTGGATGCCACCACGTCCAGCAATGCCAAGCTCGAGGCCCTGCGCGACTACTTTGCTGCAGCGCCCGCCGAGGATGCAGCCTGGGCCGTGTATTTCCTCGCTGGCGGGCGCCCGCGCCAGCTGGTACCAACCCGCATGCTGCGCGAACTGGCCACGGCGATGGCGGGGTTACCCGAATGGTTGTTCGAAGAGAGCTACCAGGCCGTGGGCGACCTGGCCGAGACCATCTCGCTACTGCTACCAGAAGACAGCCAGGCCAGCGACGATGGCCTGGCATACTGGGTCGAAACCCGGTTGCTGCCCTTGCGTGGCCTGCCAGCTGACGAAGCCCGGCAACGCCTGCCCCCCTTGTGGGCACAATTGGACCGCCCCAGCCTGATGGTTTGCCTGAAACTGATCACCGGCAGTTTTCGCGTCGGCGTGTCCAAGCTACTGGTCACACGGGCCCTGGCACAACTGGCCGGGCTGGATGCCAAACGCGTGGCCCAGCGATTGGTCGGCTATACCGATATCGGCCATCGCCCAACGGCCGCCAGTTACCACACGTTGATCGCCGAAGAATCCGCTGATGAACATAGCCAGCGCGGTGGCCTGCCTTACCCATTCTTCCTGGCTCACGCCCTCCAGGCCCCACCAGAGCAATTCGAAGCCTTGCTCGGCCTGCCCGCTGCCTGGCAGATCGAATGGAAGTGGGATGGCATCCGCGCCCAAGTCGTCAAGCGCGATGGCCAGCTGTGGATTTGGTCGCGCGGCGAGGAACTGGTCACCGAGCGCTTTCCCGAATTGCACGGTTTGGCCGAGAGCCTGCCGGATGGCACCGTGCTCGACGGCGAAATCCTGGTCTGGAAGCCAGGCATGGATGCCAGCGCACCGGCAGTGCAGCCGTTCGCCGTACTGCAGCAACGCATCGGCCGAAAGACCCTGGGCAAGAAGCTCCTGGCTGACGCTCCGGTGGTGCTGCAAGCCTATGACTTGCTGGAATGGCAAGGCGAGGATTGGCGCAACCGCCCGCAACATGAACGGCGTAAGCAGCTGGAGTGTGTAGTGGCCGAGCACCCCTTGGCCCCGCTACTCCTTTCACCGCTGCTCGGTGGCCAGAACTGGAGCGACCTCGCCCGGCAACGCGAACAGTCGCGCATCCTGGGCGTGGAGGGGCTGATGCTCAAGCAGCGCGATGCCCTGTACGGCGTAGGCCGGACCAAGGACATGGGCCTGTGGTGGAAGTGGAAGATCGACCCGTTCAGCGTCGATGCGGTACTGATTTATGCCCAACGCGGCCACGGCCGCCGTGCCAGCCTCTACAGCGACTACACCTTTGCCGTGTGGAACGCGCCACCCGGCACACCCGAGCGCGTGCTGGTCCCCTTCGCCAAGGCCTATTCGGGGCTAAGCGACGAAGAGATGCGCAAGGTGGATGCAATCATCCGCAAGACCACCGTGGAAACCTTCGGGCCAGTGCGTAGCGTCACCCCCACCCTGGTGTTCGAGCTGGGCTTCGAGGGCATTGCGCTGTCCAAACGCCACAAGAGCGGCATCGCCGTCAGATTTCCGCGGATGTTGCGCTGGCGCCTGGACAAACCGGTCGATGAGGCCGATGACCTGGCAAGCCTGCAGGCATTGCTGGTCTGAAAGAAGGCAATGCGGTGAGGCGCGACAACGGAAATTATGCTTCTATCTTTCTGCCGACCCGTCGCAGACCGTTTTCGCCACGCAGCCAGGACCACCATGCACCATTCGACTCACGACCTGCTCTCGCCCGTACCGGGCATTACCCGCCAATTGCACAGCTTCCACTACGGCCCACGTGGTGGCGCCAAGGTGTATATCCAGGCCTCGCTGCATGCCGATGAACTGCCTGGCATGCTGGTGGCCTGGCACCTCAAGCGCCGCCTGGCAGAGCTGGAACAGCAGGGTCGCCTGCTGCGCGAGATCATTCTGGTACCGGTGGCCAACCCGGTCGGCCTGGAGCAGGTGATGCTGGACGCCCCCCTGGGCCGTTTCGAACTGCAGAGCGGCGAGAATTTCAACCGTAACTTCGTCGACCTCTCCGACAGCATCGGCGATCAGATCGAAGGCCACCTGACCCAGGACCCAGCCCACAACGTGGCATTGATCCGCGAATACCTGCGTCGCGGCCTGGATGCTCACCCGGCGCACACGCCGTTGCAGTCCCAGCGCCTGACCTTGCAACGGCTGGCCTGCGATGCCGACCTGGTGCTGGACCTGCACTGTGACTTCGAGGCTGTCGAACATCTTTACACCACCCCGGAAGCCTGGCCACAGGTCGAGCCACTGGCCCGCTACCTGGGGGCCCAGGCCAGCCTCCTGGCCACCGACTCCGGCGGGCAATCGTTCGACGAATGTTTCAGCCTGGTCTGGTGGCAACTGCAGCAGCGCTTCGGCAAGCGCTACCCGATCCCGCTGGGCAGCATCGCGGTGACCGTCGAACTGCGTGGCCAGGCCGATGTGAACCATGACCTGGCTAGCCAGGACTGCCAGGCGATTCTCGATTACCTGACCCACGCAAGTGTCATCGAAGGCACTGTGCCCCCCCTGCCGGCGCTACCACGCCTGGCCACACCACTGGCTGCCGTTGAACCCGTGGCCGCGCCCCTTGGCGGGCTGCTGGTGTATCACGCCCGGCCTGGTCAGCAGCTGGAAGCCGGGCAACTGATCGCCGAAGTCATCGACCCGCTGAGTGACCGGGTGACCGCCATACGCAACAGCCAACCCGGCCTGCTGTATGCACGCAGCGTACGGCGCATGGCCACGGCGGGCATGGTCATTGCCCATGTCGCGGGTGAACAGGTGTGCCGCAGCGGATACCTGCTGGCCAACTGATCGGTTAAAACCAATGCATGGGGCAAGTGGTCTGTAGAAGCACAACCTGCTCAGGACCTCTCGCCGCCATGCCCGCCCCTGCCGACCTCGCCAATGCCTGGTTCACCGCCCGTGGCTGGAAGCCCTTCGCTTTCCAGCGCCAGATATGGGCGGCAGTCGGCCGTGGCGAATCAGGGCTGCTGCATGCCAGCACAGGCGCGGGCAAGACTTATGCGCTCTGGCTGGGAGCGCTGCGTGCCTTCGCCAAGCCAGCCACCGGGCGCCAGCCCGCAGGGCTGCAGGTGCTCTGGATCACCCCCATGCGCGCACTGGCGGCCGATACGGCGCGTGCCCTGCAAATGCCACTGGATGAGCTCGGCCTGAACTGGACGGTCGGCGTGCGCAGTGGCGACACCGGCAGCGCCGAGCGCGCTCGCCAGGCCCGGCGCCTGCCAAGCGCCCTGATCACCACGCCGGAAAGCCTGACCCTGCTGTTGACCCGGGCGCAGGCCGCCGATGACTTTGCCAGCCTGCGCCTGGTGGTGGTGGATGAATGGCACGAACTGCTTGGCAACAAGCGCGGGGTGCAGCTGCAACTGGCCCTGGCCCGCTTGCGCCGCTGGCATCCCGGCCTGATGACCTGGGGTTTGTCGGCCACGCTCGGCAATCTGCCGCACGCCCTTGAGGTGCTGCTTCCAGAGGGTGGTGAGCTGGTAAAAGGCCGGCAGGACAAGCAGCTGCTTGTCGACACCTTGCTGCCCGATGCCATCGAACGGTTCCCCTGGGCTGGGCACATGGGCTTGAAGATGCTCGGCCAGGTTGCCGATGAGCTCGACGCCAGCACCAGCAGCCTAGTGTTTACCAACACCCGTGCCCAGGCCGAACTCTGGTACCAGGCCTTGCTGGACGCCCGCCCCGACTGGGCCGGGCAAATTGCCTTGCATCATGCGTCACTGGCCCGGGCGACCCGCGACTGGGTCGAGCAGAGCCTCAAGCAGGGCACACTCAAGGCAGTCGTCTGCACGTCCAGCCTGGACCTGGGCGTGGATTTCCTGCCGGTCGAACGGGTGCTGCAGGTCGGCTCGGCCAAAGGCATTGCTCGCCTCATGCAGCGTGCCGGCCGCTCTGGCCATGCACCGGGGCGCCGCTCGCGCATAACCCTGGTACCGACCCATAGCCTGGAACTGGTGGAAGCCGCCGCTGCCCGGGCGGCACTGGCTGCCGGCCATATCGAGGCGCGTCGCTCGCCGCGCCTATGCATGGATGTCCTGGTCCAGCACGTGGTCAGCATGGCGCTGGGCAGTGGCTTTCGCCCTGGTCAATTGCTTGAGGAAGTTCGCAGCACTTGGGCATTCCGCGACCTGCGCGACGACCAGTGGCAGTGGGCCCTGGACTTCGTCAATCACGGTGGCCACGCCTTGACAGCCTACCCCGATTATCAGCGGGTAGAGGCGCACCCAGACGGGGTCTGGCGGGTGACCAGCGAGCGCCTGGCACGGCGCCAGCGCATGGGCATCGGCACTATCGTCAGCGACGCCAGCCTGCAGCTCAAGTACTGGAGCAAGGGTGGCGGCGGCAAGCACCTGGGCAGTGTCGAGGAAGCCTTCATTGCCCGCCTGCGACCTGGCGATACCCTGGTGTTTGCCGGACGGGTCCTGGAGTTGGTGCGGGTCGAAGGCATGACCGCCTACGTACGCCGCAGTACCGCACGCAAGGCCGCCGTGGCGCGCTGGAATGGCGGGCGCATGCCGCTGTCCAGTGAACTGGCCGACGCGCTGGTCAAGCAACTCGATGCAGCCGCGCATGGGCACTTTACCGGCCCGGAGATGCAGGCCGTACGGCCACTTTTGGCCGTGCAGTCGCAGTGGTCGGCCTTACCCACCTGCGGCACGCTGCTGGCCGAAACGCTGGGATCGCGCCAGGGCTCGCATCTGTTCCTTTACCCTTTCGCAGGGCGCATGGCCAACCTGGGCCTGGCCAATCTGATCGCCTGGCGGGTGAGCCGGGTGCAGCCGCTATCGGTGTCCATCGCAGTGAATGACTATGGTTTCGAGCTGCTCAGCCCCAGCAGTGTGGATTGGGCGAGTTGCCTGCCAGAGGCGCTGTCGGGCGACAAGCTGCTGGAGGACGTGCTGGCGAGCCTGAACGCTGGCGAAATGGCGCTGCGGCGTTTTCGCGAAATCGCCCAGATCGCCGGCCTGGTGTTCGGGGGCTACCCGGCCGCGCAAAAAAGCACACGGCAGATTCAAGCCTCCAGCGGGTTGTTCTATGAGGTGTTCCGCAAACATGATGCCGGCAACCTGCTGCTCGGCCAGGCCCGCGATGAAGTACTGAGCGAAGAACTGGAGATCGAGCGGCTGCATCGCCAGTTGCTCAAGATGCAGGGCCTGCAATTGGACCTGCGCGCACTGCAGCGGCCTGGCCCGCTGGCGTTCGCCCTGTTGGTGGAAGGCATGCGCGAGACCTTGAGCACAGAAAAACTGGCCGACCGCATTGCGCGAATGGTGGCCGACCTGGAGAAGGCGGCAAACAGGCCATGAATACTTATCTGCCCATCGAGCACTGTGGCGAAACGCTCTGGCTGTTACCGGACAAGGCAATCTACTGGCCAGCCCGCCGCGCCCTGCTGGTGGCCGACGTCCATATCGGCAAGGCGGCCAGTTACCGAGCATTGCATCAACCTGTTCCACGAGGCACCACGGCCGCCACCCTGGCACGCCTGGATGCATTGCTGAACAGCCATGATTGCGAGCAGTTGATCATCCTCGGCGACTTTCTTCACGCACGTGCTGCGCATTCCCCTGCCACGCTGGCCAGTCTGCACACATGGAGAAGCCGCCATGCCAGGCTCAAGGTAGTGCTGGTGCGTGGCAACCATGATCGCCACGCCGGTGACCCGCCTCTGGCACTGGGGATCGAGGTGCGGGACGAACCGTTGCTGCTGGAACCCTTTGCCCTGCAGCACGAACCGCTGCCTCACCCCAGCCACCCAGTGCTGGCCGGGCACGTGCATCCGGTGTTCGTGCTGCGCGGGCGGGCACGACAAAAGCTCAGGCTACCTTGCTTCTTGATCGATGCTCAGGTCAGCCTGCTGCCGGCATTTGGTGAATTCACCGGGGGATGGTTGGTCCAGCCGGGCCTGAGCGGCCGCGTTTTTCTCGCTGGCGACGATCAGGTCTGGGCACTTGCCCTCTGATCAGGCAACCGGAGAAGGTGGCGGCTCGTCGGGAAGGGTAGGTTCACCCGGCTCCATCGGCGGATGTTCACCGGGCTCTGCCGGCTGCGGCGTATCGGGATCTGGCTGGTGCGGCACGCCGCCGGCCTGCATGGGCAGCGGGTGCGCCAGCAGTGACCAGGCCAGCAACCCGATCTGGTTGGGCTGCAGTACAGCCAGCTTCGCAGTGATTACGGGGTCGAGTTTCATTGGCAGCTCCTGACGAGGGCCGACACGCTGCATGCGTATTCGGCACTGTTCAAATTCTTGGAGTGCCAGCAGGGAAAGTAATTCCCCTCGCTCGTCGGATCAGGTGCGCGGCAGGGTGACGCCGCGCTGGCCCTGGTACTTGCCGCCACGGTCCTTGTAAGACACTTCGCACTCTTCATCGGATTCGAGGAACAGCATCTGCGCCACGCCTTCGTTGGCGTAGATCTTCGCCGGCAAGGTGGTGGTGTTGGAGAATTCCAGGGTCACGTGGCCTTCCCACTCCGGCTCGAGCGGGGTGACGTTGACGATGATCCCGCAACGGGCGTAGGTGCTCTTGCCCAGGCAGATAGTCAACACGTTGCGCGGGATGCGGAAGTACTCGACAGTACGGGCCAGCGCGAAGGAGTTTGGCGGAATGATGCAGACATCGCTCTTGACGTCGACGAAGCTGCCGGCGTCGAAGTTTTTCGGGTCGACGGTGGCCGAGTTGATGTTGGTGAACACTTTGAATTCGTCGGCGCAACGCACGTCGTAGCCGTAGCTGGAGACGCCGAAGGAGATGACCCGGCTGTCGTGTTCGCCGCGCACCTGGCGCTCGACGAACGGTTCGATCATGCCGTGTTCCTGCGCCATGCGGCGAATCCACTTGTCCGATTTGATGCTCATGGCGGGGGTGTCCTGAAGAGTTGCGAGGGGAAAATCCAGACGCGCATATTACCGGTCCCGGCGCCTGGGTTAAAGTTCCATGCCACATCCCGCGCCGGACGGGGGCTGTAGCCGCCGCCGATCTGAATTTGCGTAAAGCGTTCACAGACCATTGGCAGCTCGCGGAAAGTGGGGTAAGGTGACGCCACTGTGCTGCACGTGACACCGAGAATCTCTAGTTTGATGCACGATCCTGATCGGCCCATCGCTGAATTTTCTGCTCTCTTTGCGCTCAGTCCCGGCCAGGGTTTTTCCTGACCGTTATCAAATTGTCCAAGGAGACAGAAAAATGTCCAACCGTCAATCCGGTGTTGTTAAGTGGTTCAACGATGAGAAAGGCTACGGCTTCATCACCCCTCAGTCGGGCGACGACCTGTTCGTGCACTTCAAAGCCATCCAAGCTGACGGCTTCAAAACCCTGAAAGAAGGCCAGGCTGTTACTTTCGTCGCTACCCGCGGCCAGAAAGGCATGCAGGCTGAAGAAGTTCAGATCGCCTAAGTCGATCTCAGCTTCCTAGCTTTCAAAAAAACCCGCCTTCTGGCGGGTTTTTTTATGCCTCACTGAAATGCTGAGCCTGCTTCGCGGGCAAGCCCGCGAAGCAGCTCGTGCGGTTTTCAGTCCTCGCTGATGGTGATGCTCGGCATTGCCGGCGCCGCCGCTTCCTGCAGCACGATCCGTGCGCCCACCTGGCGCGCCAGTTCCTGGTAGACCATGGCAATCTGGCTTTCCGGCTCGGCAATCGCCGTCGGCTTGCCGCTGTCGGCCTGCTCGCGGATCAGCATCGAGAGCGGCAGCGAGGCCAGCAGGTCGACGCCATACTGCGCCGCCAGCTTCTCACCACCGCCTTCGCCAAACAGGTGCTCGGCATGGCCGCAGTTCGAGCAGATGTGCACGGCCATGTTCTCCACCACACCCAGCACCGGGATGTTGACCTTGCGGAACATCTCCACGCCTTTCTTGGCGTCCAGCAGGGCCAGGTCCTGCGGCGTGGTGACGATCACCGAGCCGGCCACCGGCACCTTCTGCGCCAGGGTCAGCTGGATATCGCCGGTACCCGGCGGCATGTCGATGACCAGATAATCCAGGTCGTCCCAGGCAGTCTGGGTCACCAGTTGCAGCAATGCACCCGAGACCATCGGCCCACGCCAGACCATCGGCGTGTTGTCATCGGTGAGGAATGCCATGGACATGACTTCGACGCCGTGGGCCTTGATCGGCACAAACCACTTCTGCTCGCGAATCTGCGGGCGGGTACCCTCGGGGATACCGAACATCACGCCCTGGCTGGGGCCATAGATGTCGGCATCGAGAATGCCCACGCGGGCACCTTCACGGGCCAGGGCCAAGGCCAGGTTGGCGGCCGTGGTCGACTTGCCGACCCCGCCCTTGCCCGAGGCCACGGCGATGATGTTCTTGACGTTGGCCATGGCCGGCACTTGGGCCTGGGCCTTGTGCGCGGCGACCTGGCAGTCGATCGATACCTGAGCCGAGCTGACACCGTCGAGGTTTTCGATCGCGGTCTGCAGCACCTGGGCCCAGCCGTTCTTGAACAAGCCGGCGGCATAGCCCAGCTGCAACTGCACAGCGACCTGCCCAGCCTGGATGTCGATAGCGCGCACGCAGCCGGCGCTGACCGGGTCCTGGTTCAGGTAAGGGTCGGTGTACTGGCGAAGCACGCCTTCGACGGCGGCACGGGTGACGACACTCATGGACACTCCCATTGGCAAACAGAGTACGAAACAGACGCCTATCGTAACCCGTCAATCGTCAGCAGATGCGTGCTTGGGGTGAAATATCTTCGCCGGCCCTTTATAGTGGCCGATCACCCTCATTTTTACCCGAGCCAGATAAGTAGCCGAGCCACCATGTCCGAGCCACGTCAGATTCTCGTCACCAGCGCCCTGCCCTATGCCAATGGATCCATCCACCTTGGCCATATGCTGGAGTACATCCAGACGGACATGTGGGTGCGCTTCCAGAAGCTGCGCGGCAACCAGTGCATCTATGTCTGCGCCGACGATGCCCACGGTTCGGCCATCATGCTGCGCGCCGAAAAGGAAGGCATCACCCCCGAGCAGTTGATCGCCAATGTCCAGGCCGAGCACAGCGGCGACTTCGCAGACTTCCTGGTGGACTTCGACAACTTCCACTCCACCCACAGTGACGAAAACCGCGAGCTGTCGAGCCTTATCTACTCACGCCTGCGTGACGCCGGGCACATCGCCACCCGTTCGGTGACCCAGTATTTCGACCCTGAAAAGGGCATGTTCCTCGCCGACCGTTTCATCAAGGGCACCTGCCCGAAATGTGCGGCTGAAGACCAGTACGGCGACAACTGCGAGAAGTGCGGCGCCACCTACGCCCCAACCGAACTGAAAAACCCCAAGTCGGCAATCTCCGGTGCCACGCCGGTACTGCGCGATTCCCAGCACTTCTTCTTCAAGCTGCCAGACTTCCAGGCCATGCTGCAGCAGTGGACCCGCAGCGGCACCCTGCAGGATGCCGTGGCCAACAAGCTCGCCGAATGGCTGGATTCCGGCCTGCAGGAGTGGGACATCTCGCGTGATGCGCCCTACTTCGGCTTCGAGATCCCAGGCGAGCCAGGCAAGTACTTCTACGTCTGGCTGGACGCGCCGATCGGCTACATGGCCAGCTTCAAGAACCTCTGTGCCCGCCGCCCTGAGCTGGACTTCGATGCCTTCTGGAACGAAGGCTCCAAGGCCGAGCTGTACCACTTCATCGGCAAGGACATCGTCAACTTCCACGCCCTGTTCTGGCCAGCCATGCTCGAAGGCGCCGGCTTCCGCAAACCGACCGCGGTCAACGTGCACGGCTACCTGACCGTCAACGGCGCGAAGATGTCCAAATCGCGTGGCACCTTCATCAAGGCTCGCACCTACCTGGACCACCTGCAGCCGGAATACCTGCGCTACTACTACGCCGCCAAGCTTGGCCGTGGCGTCGATGACCTCGACCTGAACCTCGAGGACTTCGTGCAGAAGGTCAACTCCGACCTGGTCGGCAAGGTCGTCAACATTGCCAGCCGTTGCGCAGGCTTCATCCACAAGGGCAATGCTGGCGTGATGGTCGCGGGCGACGCAGCGCCGGAGCTGACCGAGGCCTTCCTCGCCGCAGCCCCGTCGATCGCCGAGGCCTATGAAGGCCGCGACTTCGGCCGTGCAATGCGCGAAATCATGGCCCTGGCCGACCGTGCCAACGCCTGGATCGCCGACAAGGCGCCCTGGTCGCTGGCCAAGCAGGAAGGCAAGCAGGACGAAGTCCAGGCCATCTGCGCCCAGGGCATCAACCTGTTCCGCCAGCTGGTGATCTTCCTCAAGCCAGTGTTGCCGCTGCTGGCCGCCGACGCCGAAGCGTTCCTCAACGTCGCCCCGCTGACCTGGAACGACCATCAATCGCGCCTGGAAAACCACCCGTTGAACCCCTTCAAGGCGCTGATGAGCCGCATCGAGCCGGCCAAGGTCGAAGCCATGGTCGCAGCCAGCAAGGAAGACCTGCTGGCCGCCGAAGCACAGGCACCAGCTGGTAATGGCGAGCTGAGCAAAGACCCGCTGTCGACCGAAATCGAGTTCGACACCTTTGCCGCCGTCGACCTGCGCGTCGCGCTGATCGTCAAGGCCGAAGCCGTGCCTGGGGCCGACAAGTTGCTGCAACTGACCCTGGACATCGGTGACGAGCGCCGCAATGTGTTCTCCGGAATCAAGTCGGCCTATCCGGACCCGTCCAAGCTGGAAGGCCGCCTGACCATGATGGTGGCGAACCTCAAGCCGCGGAAAATGCGCTTTGGCGTGTCCGAGGGCATGGTCATGGCGGCCGGCCCTGGCGGCGAAGAGATCTACCTGCTCAGCCCTGACAGCGGCGCCAAGCCAGGTCAGCGCATCAAGTAACCCCACTGCCCCGGCCTCACCGCCGGGGCAGCTCCATCTGCTGCGCCAATGCCGGACGTGCAAGGCGTTTCCCGGCTATCGTCATTCACATGAACGACTACATGCTGATCCTGGCAAGCGCTGCGCTGGTCAGCCATCTGCTCTTGCAAAAACAGCCGCCAAGCCGGCTGCGGCTGCACGTGTGCGGCCTGGCAGGTGCCATGTCGACAGCGCTCGGGGTAATCGGCGGGCAAGTGCTCGAGCGCGTGATCGTAGTGCCCTTGCATGCGCAGGACCTGCGCCTGTTCCTGCTCCTGCCCTGGCTGGGACTGCTCGCATGGGGACTGCCGCAGATGCTGGCAACGCTTCGTCCGCAGTGGCCCACCCGGCACCTTGCGCGACCGATGCTGGGCAATGCATTGCTGCTGGGCTTGGCACTGCAAGTGACGGGAACCCGCACTGGCGCGCTTGCAACGTTGAGCGTGGGGATACTGGCCGGCCTCGGCTTCTGGCTTGCGCTGACGCTGTTTGACGACCTGCACCAGCGCAGTCAGCACGCTGAAATACCGGCCGCGCTGCGCGGCCTGCCTATTACATTGATCGGTACGGGTGTCATGGCCCTGGCGTTCTCGGGTTTCAACGGACTTTTCACGCAATGAACTTGATTCAACGTATCGACGCCCTGTTGCCGCAGACCCAATGCGGAAAATGCGGCCACAATGGCTGCCGGCCCTACGCCGAAGGCCTGGCTGCAGGCGAGGCAATCAACAAGTGCCCGCCGGGCGGCAGCGAAACCATCGCCGCGCTGGCCGCGCTGCTCGAGGTACCGCTGCTGGCGCCGGACCCGCAACGGGGCAGCGCACCGCCCCAGGTTGCCTATATTCGCGAAGCCGAATGCATCGGCTGCACCAAGTGCATCCAGGCTTGCCCGGTCGATGCCATCATCGGTGCCGCAAAACTGATGCACACGGTCATCGCCAACGAATGCACCGGCTGTGACCTTTGCCTGTCGCCCTGCCCGGTCGACTGCATCGACATGCGCCCACTGCCGGCGGCGGTGGTGCCGATTGTCAGCGGCCTGGCCCATACCCCCGAGCAACTGCAGGCCCGCCGCCAGCGCCGCGATAAAGCCCGCCAGCGCCATGAACAGCGAAGCGCCCGCCTGCAACGCGATGTGGCGCGCCGGGAAGCGCAGCGCCTGGCACGTGCGGCCGAAGCCGCCAAAGGCGCGGCAGACCCGATCAAGGCCGCCCTCGAACGCATCAAGGCGCAACAAACCGCCGCCGCCAATGCCGCGCACACAGCGGCCGGGCCTGAACATGACAAGCCCTGACCCACGATTACGCAGGGCCATGGGCCTGGTGCTGCTGGCCTGTATACCCGGCTTGCTCGCCTCGTTCTGGACGCAGGGTTGGGGGGTACTGTTCAGCCTGTTGCTGTGCGCCAGTGGCGCTCTGGGTTGCGAAGCGGCACTGCTGGCAGTACGCCGCCTGCCTGTTCTGCCGGCATTGAACGATGGCAGCGCCCTGGTGACGGCCGTGCTGCTGGCCCTCGCCCTGCCAGCAGCGGCGCCTTGGTGGTTGCCCGTGACAGCGGCATGCATTGCCATCGGCGTCGGCAAGCAGGCCTTCGGCGGAGTGGGCCGCAACCTGTTCAACCCGGCGATGGTCGGTTACGCATGTGTGCTACTGAACGTTCCACTGCAAATGACTCACTGGCCCAGCCAGGCCCTTGGCTTTATCGACAGCCTTCAGCTAGTGTCTGGCAGCGCTACCCAGATCGATGCTTGGGCGGGACCGACCATTCTCGACGGCCTGCGCCACAATCGCAGCCTGACCATCGACGAGCTGTTCGCCAGCCACCCCGGTTTTGGCAATGTCGGCGGCAGCAGCAGCGAATGGATCAACCTGGCCCTGCTGCTCGGCGGGTTGTTTCTGTGGCTGCGCAAGGTCATCAGTTGGCATGCCCCGGCAGGCCTGCTGAGCGGGCTGTTTCTGTTCAGCCTGTTGGCCTGGAATGGCTCAGGCTCGGATTCGAACGGCTCGCCACTGCTGCACCTGTTCAGCGGCTCAACCATGCTGGCAGCGTTTTTCATCGCCACTGAGCCTGTGTCCGGCCCCAAGTCCAATCTGGCCAGGCTGCTGTTCGGCTTTGGCGCAGGCGCGCTGATCTACCTGATTCGCACTTGGGGCAGTTACCCGGATGGCACGGCATTCGCCATCCTGCTGATGAACCTGACCGCGCCCGCCCTGGATCGGTTCGCCTCGCGGCGCCAGCAGGCGTTGCCATGATCGCGCCCATTCGCAGCACCTTGCTGCTACTTGCCCTCGGTGGCTCGGCGATGGCGGTGACGTTGGCCTGGCAATACTGGACCCGCCCCGCCATCGTCGATGCCGAGCGCCAGTTGCGGGCTAGCCAGTTCCTCGCAGCCCTGCCGACGCAAAACTACGACAACCACCCGCTGGACAGCGCGTTGGCATTGCCGGCCGACCAGCCGCTGCATAGCAAGATACTCGCCGCCTATCGCGCAACACGCGGCACTTCGCCAACCGCCATCGTGCTGGTAAGCCAGGTACAGGGCTACGCCGGCCCTATCAGGCTGACCATTGCC
Source organism: Pseudomonas sp. URMO17WK12:I7 (assembly GCF_003269045.1). Lineage (NCBI taxonomy): Bacteria > Pseudomonadati > Pseudomonadota > Gammaproteobacteria > Pseudomonadales > Pseudomonadaceae > Pseudomonas > Pseudomonas sp. URMO17WK12:I7. The sequence continues at coordinate 59,775 of NZ_QLTL01000021.1, forward strand.
ATCGACACCGCTGGCCGCCTGATCGGCACTCGGGTGGTCGAACAGCAGGAAAGCCCTGGGTTGGGCGCCCAGATTGCCGATCCGCAGTCTGGCTGGCTGGAGCAGTTTGCCAAGCATGGCCTTGGCGACCACTGGGCGATCCGGCGCGACCAGGGCGACTTCGACCAGTTGGCCGGTGCAACCGTTACTTCTCGGGCAGTCATCGACGCCCAACAAGAGGCATTGCGCTATTTTGACCAGCATCGCAGCGAACTGCTCGGAGCACCCGACCATGAATAGATTCTGCTTGCTGGCAACCGGCCTGGCTCCACTGCTTGGCGCAACGCGAACGCTGCCTCAGGCTCTTGCCATCGGCATGTGCATGCTCGTGCTGCCGCTCCTCCACCAATGCTTGCTAAGCCCATTGCGGGCAACACTTCGCGGCGCGAAATACTGGCTGGCAAGCCTGCTGTTGCTTGCTGCGCTTGTCAGTTGCCTGCAACTGGCGCTGCGCGCCTGGGCATTGCCATTGGCGCTGGCGCTTGGCTATTTCCCAGCCCTTATCTGCCTGCAATGCCTTGCTCTCGACATACTGCTGCCAAGCGCAGGCCGCTGGCGGCAACTGTTGCTCCTTTTGCCTGGCGTGCTGCTCGCCTGCCTGCTGCTAGGTGCTGGTCGCCAATGGCTGGACCAGGTTGCGGGCATGCATCTGGCCAACCTGCCGGCAGGTGCACTGCTACTGCTCGGCACCCTGCTGGCCTTGTACAATTGGCTAGGCCCCACCCTCACACGTCGTCAAGGAAAGCGTTGACCCCATGAATGCCGCCAAACGCCTGGAGATCTTTCGCAGGCTGCACGAAGATAATCCCGACCCGAAAACGGAACTGGCTTACACCACCCCTTTCGAGCTGCTGGTTGCGGTGACGCTTTCTGCTCAGTCCACCGATGTCGGCGTCAACAAAGCCACCGCGCGCCTGTTCCCGGTCGCCAATACACCGCAGGCTATTCATGCTTTGGGGGTCGAGGGGTTAAGCGACTACATCAAGACCATCGGCCTCTACAACAGCAAGGCCAAGAATGTCATCGAGGCGTGCCGATTGTTGATCGAACGCCATGACGGCGAAGTCCCGCAGACGCGGGAAGCATTGGAAGCGTTGCCAGGCGTTGGCCGCAAGACCGCCAACGTGGTGCTCAACACCGCCTTCCGCCAACCGGCCATGGCCGTTGACACGCACATCTTCCGCGTCAGCAACCGCACGGGCATCGCACCCGGCAAGACTGTGCTCGAAGTCGAGAAGAAACTGCTCAAGTTCGTCCCCAAAGATTACCTGCTCGATGCCCACCACTGGCTCATCCTGCATGGCCGCTACGTTTGCCAGGCTCGCAAGCCACGTTGCGGCAGCTGCCGCATCGAAGACCTTTGCGAATACAAGCACAAGACCGCCGATGATTGAGCCAATAGCAAAAACTGTTGCCGTGCGATTGAAAAAATCTTTTTTACCGAACTCCGCTTTCTCGCTATAAGGACGGCCAATGGCCCATTGGCTTGGAGCGACTCATGAGTACCGATAAAGACGACCTGTCGATCGAAGATGACTTTGCCACCGCTGACGACGAAGCCGAGCCTCAGGTGGAAACCGCGAAGACCAACCTGAGCAAGCGTCGCACCATAGACAACCTCCTCGAAGAACGGCGCCTGCAACGGCAACTCGCCGATTTCGACTACGACCTGTAATCCCATGCAAAGCCTCCTTCGCGGAGGCTTTGTGCATGCGCGGTTCAGCTGAGATCATGACGCCGGGCCAGCTCGATCAAGTCCACCAGCGAGTGGGCATTGAGCTTCAGCAACAAACGGGTCTTGTAGGTGCTGACCGTCTTGTTGCTGAGGAACATGCTGTCGGCGATCTCTTTGTTGGACCTCCCCCGAGCAAGCTGCTGCAGTACCATCATCTCCCTTGCCGACAGGCGATCGACCATCTCAGACTCGCTTGCGCCCCCTACCCGGCCACGCGACTTGTGCAAGGCCTGATTGGGGAAGTAGCTGTAACCGGAGAGCACGGCTTTGATAGCACTGAGCAGCTCGGTGAGCTCTTGCTGCTTGCACACATAGCCAGCGGCCCCCGCCTGCATGCAGCGCATGGAAAAATGCCCGGGGGCCTGTGAGGTCAATACCAGCACACGGCTGCCAGGGCTGGCAGCTGCCATGCGGGCGATGACCTCCAGCCCATCGAGTTTTGGAATACCAATATCCAGTACGACAATATCGGGAAGGTGTTTACGCGTGAGCTGCAAGGCCTCTATGCCGTTGTCGGTTTCCGCGACTACGTCGTACCCATGCCGCTCCATCAGCATGCGCACTGCCAAGCGTATGACCGGATGATCATCCACGATAAGGACTTTATTCATGCGATATCCATCATTCGTTATTTTGCTTTGACGACTGCCTCACCATAACCGAGCACAACGCTCAATGGCGCGTCCATTTCTCGATCAAATAGCCGAATAGATGAACCCTACATCGGTTTGGGAATTTTCCTACAAGAAAAAATTTATAAAATTTCCTCGAAAAAACTTGCGAATACGCGAAGGAGTAATGATCCAACCGCGCGCATCACTGACCTTGTGGACAAATTACCTCCCCCGGAAAAAGTCCACAATTTAGTTGAGGCGTTCAGTCGGTTATTGATAAGCCGAACATGCAGGAGGCCATTACATGATCGATAACCAACCTGTTGCTCCGTTGACGATAATCGCCATCTTCGCTGGCATCATTGAAGCTTCTGCCTTGGCAACATTGCCTTTTCTCAGCGAAAAAAGTCAGACGTACTACACATGGTTCCTAGTAGGGTTTCCATTCTTTCTCACTGCGCTGTTCTTCCTCACCTTGAATTTCAACTACAAGTCCTTTTACAAGCCCGACCCAGCCGAGCAGAAGAGCACGCCCGAACTGACGGGGCGTACCGATACTCAAGAATCTGTAACCATGATGTTTTCTGGCCCTGACGCGCAGAAGATGATTCAACAACAAGTGATGCAAGCCATTGCCCAGCAGCCTACCGAGAATAGAGAGTTGCGCTTGTGCAACATGGAACTACACCAATGTATCGTTCTTTCGATCACCCGCTTGCCTGAGGGTTTATCCCATGGGCATTGATCAGAGCAGTGACCAGAAGGCAAAAAAAACCCCGACCAAGGCCGGGGTTCAGTTGCCAGTTCAGCCAGATGCTCAGAGCATCCCGCGGCCTTTGTTGGCTGCGATGCGCATGCGCAGCGCATTGAGCTTGATGAAGCCAGCAGCATCGGCCTGGTTGTAGGCGCCGCCGTCTTCTTCGAAGGTGGCGATGTTGGCATCGAACAGCGAATCGTCTGACTTGCGACCCACCACGGTGACGTTGCCCTTGTACAGTTTCAGGCGCACAACACCGTTTACGTTGACCTGCGAAGCATCGATCATCTTCTGCAGCATCAGACGCTCCGGGCTCCACCAGTAGCCGGTGTAGATCAGGCTGGCGTACTTCGGCATCAGCTCGTCTTTCAAGTGAGCGACTTCGCGGTCCAGTGTGATCGACTCGATGGCGCGATGGGCCTTGAGCATGATGGTGCCGCCAGGGGTTTCGTAGCAGCCGCGGGACTTCATGCCCACATAGCGGTTTTCCACGATGTCCAGACGGCCGATACCGTTGGCGCCGCCGATGCGGTTCAGTTCGGCAAGCACGGTGGCCGGGCTCATGTCGACGCCGTCGATGGCGACGATGTCACCATTGCGATAGGTCAGTTCGATATAGGTAGCCTGGTCTGGGGCGTTCTCTGGCGAGACGCTCCAGCGCCACATGTCTTCTTCGTGCTCGGTCCAGGTATCTTCCAGGACACCGCCTTCGTAGGAGATGTGCAGCAGGTTGGCGTCCATCGAGTACGGCGACTTCTTCTTGCCGTGGCGCTCGATCGGGATACCGTGCTTCTCGGCGTAGTCCATCAGCTTCTCGCGGGACAGCAGGTCCCACTCGCGCCATGGGGCAATGACCTTGACACCTGGCTTGAGCGCGTAGGCACCCAGCTCGAAGCGGACTTGGTCGTTACCCTTGCCGGTAGCGCCATGGGAAATGGCGTCGGCGCCGGTTTCGTTGGCGATTTCGATCAGACGCTTGGCGATCAGCGGGCGAGCGATGGAAGTACCCAGCAGGTACTCGCCTTCGTAGACGGTGTTGGCGCGGAACATCGGGAAGACGAAGTCACGCACGAACTCTTCGCGCAGGTCGTCGATGTAGATCTCTTTTACGCCCATCGCCTGAGCTTTGGCGCGAGCCGGCTCGACTTCTTCGCCCTGACCCAGGTCAGCGGTGAAGGTCACCACCTCGCAGTTGTAGGTGTCCTGCAGCCACTTGAGAATCACCGAAGTATCAAGGCCGCCGGAATACGCCAGTACGACCTTTTTTACGTCCGCCATGCCATCACTCCACGGGGTTGTACGGAAAAGGACCGATTCTACCGGCCTTGCGGATAAATTTACAGTGGGGCGACAGCTTCTGACGACAAAGCGACAGGAACTGTCAGTGGCGCGACGTCTGGTTGTTCATGCCCAACGTTTTCAGCGCCAGTGACACCGAGCGCCGCCCGCGCGGCGCATCGCGGATGAGTCCGCTCCTCTAATGCAACGTGCCACGCCTGTAAGGCCATGGTTGTCAGCCGGTTTACACGGCTCAAGTCATGCGCCAAGGCTGGCAACCATGGCATAACAGGTTCGGCACGTTGCAACAAATGTAGGAGCGGATTCATCCGCGATGCGCCGCGCGGGCGGCGCTCGATCTCACAGGCGCTGAAACTGATAAGGCATACACCCGCAAGCTCTGGGCAACTCAGAGCGCTTTAGCCCCCGGCGCAGCCTGTTGTACCGGCTTCTCCACCGGCTTCTCCACCTGCGCCACGCGATCCAGTTCGATGTTCACACGACGGTTGCGCGCCCGATTGGCCGGGCTGTTGTTCTTCACCAATGGATAACGCTCGCCATGGAAGCGCACGAGGATCTGATCTTCAGGCACACCATGGGCCTTGAAGTAATCGGCAACGGCCAAAGCCCGGCGCCGCGAAGTGTCGCGATTGGTCAGTCGATTGCCGCTATTGTCGGAATGGCCGTTGAGTTCGATGTGGTTCACTGTCGGGTCGGCCTTGAGGTAATCGAGGATCACGTCCAGCCGCGCGCGGGCATCGGCGTCCAGGTCGAAGCCACCGCCCGGGAAGCCGACCTGGGTCTGGCGAACCTGGTCGTAATTCATCGCCAGCATCTTGCTTGCACACACCTGATAGTCGCTGTATGCCTTGGCGAAGCTTACCGGCAATACCCGCACTTCCATCACCCGCCCACCTTCGCCAGTGTAATTGCGCACCACTGTGCTGCGGCCATCGAGCAGTCCATTGATCAGGCGGCTGGCCTGGCTCTGTGACGAGCTGAACAGCACGCCGCTGCGGGCCATGCGCACGGCGCCGAGGTTCACATCACCGCGGCCCGGCTGCCAAGGGGCAGCGGCCGCCAGCAAGGTGGCGGAACCTGCGCCCAGCACGTTGCTGGCCGAACGCAGCTGGAACACCGGCTGTTCACCGGCCTTGCGCACGAACTCACCACTGCCGAAACCGTCGATCGGCTGTATCAACCGGCATTCGAACTGGTCACCCTCGACTTTCCAGGCGACATTCTCCATGCGGGTCTGGAAGGTCAGTGCACCGGCCGGCAGGCTGGCGACAAGGGTCAACAGGGCTAGGTAACGCTGGCGCACGGGCGGCTCCACAAATTCTGACGGCTTACAGGCAGGCTATCGGACGCTCGCCGGAAAACTTGATAGCCGTGCTCGGCCCGGGGTTTTCCGGTAGCATTGGGGCCTGAGTTCGACCCGCCTGGAATTCCCAATGTCCGATCGCCTGACCCTCCTGCGTCCCGACGACTGGCACATCCATCTGCGCGATGGTGCCGTCTTGCCCCATACCGTTGGCGATGTGGCGCGTACTTTCGCCCGTGCCATCATCATGCCCAACCTGGTCCCGCCGGTGCGCAATGCCGTTGAAGCCAGCGCCTACCGCGAGCGCATCCTTGCCGCCCGCCCGGCCGGCAGCCGCTTTGAACCGCTGATGGTGCTGTACCTCACCGACCGCACCAGCCCCGAGGACATCCGCGCGGCCAAGGCCAGCGGGATCGTGTACGCCGCCAAGTTGTACCCCGCCGGCGCCACCACCAACTCCGATTCGGGCGTCACCAGCATCGACAACATCTTCCCGGCCATCGAGGCGCTGGCCGAGGTCGGCATGCCGCTGCTGGTGCACGGTGAAGTGACCCGCAGCGAAATCGACGTGTTCGACCGCGAGAAGCGCTTCATCGACGAGCACATGCGCCGCCTGGTCGAGCGCTTCCCGACCCTGAAAGTGGTGTTCGAACACATCACCACCGGTGATGCCGCGCAGTTCGTGACCGAGGCCCCAGCCAACGTCGGCGCCACCATCACTGCCCAGCACCTGCTGTACAACCGCAACCACATGCTGGTTGGCGGTATCCGCCCGCACTTCTATTGCCTGCCGATCCTCAAGCGCAACACCCACCAGGTGGCGCTGCTGGACGCGGCCACCAGTGGCAACCCGAAGTTCTTCCTCGGCACCGACTCGGCTCCGCACGCCCGTCACGCCAAGGAAGCCGCCTGCGGTTGCGCCGGCTGCTACACCGCCTATGCGGCGATCGAGATGTACGCCGAGGCGTTCGAACAACGCAATGCACTGGACAAGCTGGAAGGGTTCGCCAGCCTGCACGGCCCGGCTTTCTACGGTCTGCCAGCGAACACCGATACCATCACCCTGGTCCGCGAAGCGTGGACTGCCCCGGACAGCCTGCCGTTTGGCGAGCAGACCGTGATCCCGCTGCGTGCCGGTGAAAAACTGCGCTGGCGCCTGCTGGAGGACAACGCGTGAGCGAAGACCTCTACGAAGACGACCAGGACGGCCAGGTCGGCAGCGGCTCGCGCCACCCGATGGCTGAGCGCTTCCGTGGCTATCTGCCAGTCGTGGTGGATGTCGAGACCGGCGGCTTCAACAGCGCCACCGACGCCTTGCTGGAAATCGCCGCAGTGACCATCGGCATGGACGAGAAAGGCTTCCTGTTCCCCGAGCACACCTACTTCTACCGGGTCGAACCGTTCGAAGGGGCCAATATCGAGCCCGCCGCGCTGGAGTTCACCGGCATCAAGCTGGACCACCCACTGCGTATGGCCGTGAGCGAAGAAAGCGCGCTCACCGACATCTTCCGCGGCGTGCGCAAGGCACTGAAAGCCAACGGCTGCAAACGGGCGATCCTGGTCGGCCACAACAGCAGCTTCGACCTTGGCTTCCTCAATGCGGCAGTGAGCCGCAACGATATCAAGCGTAACCCGTTCCACCCGTTCTCCAGCTTCGACACCGCGACCCTGGCGGGTTTGGCGTATGGCCAGACCGTACTGGCGCGGGCCTGTCAGAGCGCCGACATCGACTTCGACGGCCGTGAGGCGCACTCGGCGCGTTACGACACCGAGAAAACTGCCGAACTGTTCTGCGGCATCGTCAACCGCTGGAAAGAAATGGGCGGCTGGCGCGACTTCAACGATTGAGCTGCAAGCCACAAGCTTCTAGCTTCAAGGAAAACAGGCCGCATGCGCTGGGCTTTTTACTTGCAGCTTGAAACTTGAAGCAAAAAAAACCGGCCACATGGGCCGGTTTTTTTATGCGCGTGGCAATTACAGCTTGCCAGCGTTCTCGCTCAGGTAAGCAGCAACGCCTTCTGGCGAAGCGGTCATGCCCTGGTCGCCTTTTTTCCAGTTGGCAGGGCAGACTTCGCCGTGCTCTTCGTGGAATTGCAGAGCGTCGACCAGGCGCAGCAGTTCGTCCATGTTGCGGCCCAGTGGCAGGTCGTTGACGATCTGCGAACGGACAACACCGTTGGTGTCGATCAGGAAGGCGCCACGGAAGGCTACACCGCCTTCGGACTCAACGTCGTAGGCCTTGCAGATTTCGTGGGTGATGTCGGCTGCCAGGGTGTACTTGACCTGGCCAATACCACCGGCGTTGACCGGGGTGTTGCGCCAGGCGTTGTGGGTGAAGTGCGAGTCGATCGAAACGCCGATCACTTCAACGTTGCGCGCCTGGAAGTCAGGAATGCGGTTGTCCAGGGCGATCAGCTCGGACGGGCAGACGAAGGTGAAGTCCAGTGGGTAGAAGAACACCAGGCCGTACTTGCCCTTGATGGCCGAAGCCAGGTTGAAGCTGTCGACGATCTCGCCGTTGCCGAGGACGGCCGGGACGGTGAAGTCGGGGGCTTGTTTGCCAACGAGTACGCTCATTGTAATCTCCAGATGAGGGTGAAGAACCGTTTGCCGGGCCAAGGCAGGCTTGCCCGACATCCAACAAAGGCCGACCATCATACACGGCTTGCCGTGACAGGCCGAATGCAACCGTCGGTCGCTCAAGCACGGCCCTCTCAGAAAGTCCTTTGACAAGCATTCTCATTAACATTAAGCTCCAACCCATCGACTCAACCAGCGATGGTCAGCCCTATGTATGTGTGTCTTTGTGTCGGCGTCACCGACGGACAGATCCGCGATGCGATCTATGAAGGATGCTGCAGTTACAAGGAAGTCCGAGCTGCGACCAACGTCGCCAGCCAGTGTGGCAAATGCGCCTGCCTGGCCAAGCAGGTGGTCCGCGAGACCCTCACCGAATTGCAGGTGAGCCAGCACGCCGCCCTGCCCTACCCAGTGGAATTTACTGCTGCCTGATGTTACCGAATTTGAAGAACCGGACCTTGTGTCCGGTTTTTTTATGCCTGTATATCAATAAGTTAGCGCTCCAACGCGGTTCACAAACATTCTTATTCCTATTAATTTTCACTTATTATTCAATAACTTAGGTTTGACAGCCCTTAGTATCGGGCTCAAACTTCCCTGCATTGGCACACTTCTACAGGGCAGGAACCCGGCATGAAAGGCGACGTAAGCGTCATCCAGCATCTCAACAAGATCCTCGGAAACGAGCTGGTCGCGATCAACCAGTACTTCCTGCACGCGCGCATGTACGAAGATTGGGGCCTGAACAAGCTCGGCAAGCACGAGTACAAAGAATCGATCGACGAGATGAAACACGCTGACAAATTGATCAAGCGTATTCTTTTCCTCGAAGGTATCCCGAACGTTCAGGACCTGGGCAAGCTGCTGATCGGTGAGCACACCAAAGAGATGCTTGAGTGCGACCTGAAGATCGAACAGAAGGGCCTGGTCGACCTGAAAGCTGCCATCGCGCACTGCGAAACCGCCGGCGACTTCGGGTCGCGTGACATGCTCGAAGACATCCTCGAATCCGAGGAAGAGCACATCGACTGGCTGGAGACCCAGCTTGGCCTGATCGACAAGATCGGCATCGAGAACTACCTGCAATCGCAGATGGGCGAAGAGTAAATTCTCCAGCCATAAAAAAACCCGCCTTGAGCGGGTTTTTTATGGCGGCCTGATATCAGGCTTCGGAAGCCTTGGCCTTGGCAGCCGCTTCCTTGATCAGGGTCTGCAGCTCACCCTTCTCGAACATTTCCAGCATGATGTCGCTACCGCCAACCAGCTCACCGGCTACCCACAGTTGCGGGAAGGTCGGCCAGTTGGCGTATTTTGGCAGGTTGGCTCGGATTTCCGGGTTCTGCAGGATGTCGACGTAGGCGAACTTCTCGCCGCAACCCATCACGGCCTGCGAAGCACGCGCGGAGAAGCCACACTGCGGGGCATTCGGCGAGCCTTTCATGTAAAGCAGAACGGTGTTGTTGGCAATCTGCTCTTTGATCGTTTCGATGATATCCATGTAGCACCTCGGCTGAACTTTCCGACACTGTCGTCGGCACGGTGACGCATTGTATCGGAAAGCCGAGCAGCATGCTCGGCCTTACCGTTGCTCATGCGGCCTCGACCTGCACGGGGACGCCATTGAGCGCAGCATTACCGGAAACCTGATCACGCAGGCGTTCATCCGTGAGGTCGTTGGCACTTACACCCGCTTGTGCCCGGGCAACCTGCAACTGCACGCCCTGGCGGCCGTGGCCGAAGCCATGGGGCAGGCTGACTACCCCCGGCATCATGTCTTCACAGGCCTGCACCTCGACCTCCAGCGTGCCGGTGCGTGAACGGATACGCACCCGCTGGCCATCCTGCAGTTGCCGTTGCTGCAGGTCTTGCGGGTGCATCAGCAGCTGATGGCGCGGCTTGCCTTTGACCAGGCGATGAAAGTTGTGCATCCATGAATTGTTGCTGCGCACGTGGCGGCGACCAATCAGCAGCAACTCGCCCGGCGCAGGCGGTGCCTGCAAGGCCAACCGCTGCAGGTCATCCAGCAGCACCTGCGGCGCCGCCTCGACGGTTTTGCTGGCGGTCGCCAGGCGCAACGCCAGGTTGGCCCGTAGCGGTCCCAGATCAAGCCCATGGGGGTGCTCATCCAAGGCCGGCAGCGAGAGATTCCATTCGGTGCCTTCGCCATAGCGGCCCTTGCGCAAGGCCACATCGATCATCTGCGCCGGCGGCCAGGTCGGTTTCAATGCAAGTCCGGCACGCTCGGCGAACGCCTGCGCCAGGCCCACGAAGATTTCCCAGTCATGCAACGCACCTTCCGGCTTGGCCAGGATGGCGCGATTGAAACGGGTTACATTGCGTACGGCCAGCAGGTTGAAGGTGCTGTCGTAATGATCATTTTCCAGCGCCGAAGTCGAAGGCAGGATCAGGTCGGCGTGGCGGGTAGTTTCATTGATATAGAGGTCGATGCTGAGCATGAACTCCAGCCCGTCCAGCGCCGCATCCAGCTGCCGGCCATTGGGCGTGGACAACACCGGGTTGCCGGCTACTGTCACCAGGGCGCGCACCTGGCCCTCCCCGGGGACCAGCATCTCTTCGGCAAGGGCTGCCACCGGCAGCTCGCCGCCGTATTCAGGCAGGCCCGAAACCCGACTTTGCCACGCATTGAAATGACCACCCGAAGTGGTTGCCACCAGATCGACCGCAGGTTCGGTACACAACGCCCCACCCTCTCGGTCGAGGTTGCCGGTAATCAGGTTGATCACCTGCACCAGCCAGTGACACAGCGTGCCGAACGCTTGGGTCGAGACCCCCATGCGCCCATAGCAGACTGCCTTGTCTGCAGCAGCAAAGTCCCGCGCCAGTTGGCGTATCTGGGTTGCGGGTATGCCGCAGTGAGCACTCATCGCCTCTGCGCTGAACGGCAAGATCGCTTCACGCACTTGCTCCAGGCCGCTCACCGGCAAATGCGAGCCACGCGCCAGATGCTCCTCGAACAGCGTGTTGAGCAGGCCGCAGAGCAAGGCGGCATCGCCACCGGGCCGGATGAACAGATGGTGGTCGGCCATGGCGGCGGTTTCGCTGCGCCGGGGATCGACCACCACCAGGCGACCACCCCGCCCGCGCAGGGCCTTCAGCCGCTTCTCCACATCCGGCACGGTCATGATGCTGCCATTGGAGGCCAGCGGGTTGCCACCGAGGATGAGCATGAAGTCGGTGTGGTCGATATCAGGGATCGGCAGCAGTAAGCCGTGGCCGTACATCAGATGGCTGGTCAGGTGTTGCGGCAGCTGGTCGACCGAGGTGGCGGAAAAGCGATTGCGGGTCTTGAGCAGGCCGAGGAAGTAGTTGCTGTGGGTCATCAGCCCATAGTTATGCACGCTGGGGTTGCCTTGATAGACCGCTACGGCATTGCGCCCGTGAGCCTGCTGGACAGCCCACAGCCTGTCGGCGGCCAAGGCAAAAGCCTCGTCCCAGCCGATTGGCTGCCACTCGCCCCCTACCCGCCGGTGAGGCTGGCGCAGGCGGTCCGGGTCGTTCTGAATGTCCTGCAGGGCGACTGCCTTGGGGCAGATGTGGCCGCGGCTGAACGGGTCCGCGGGGTCACCCTTGATCGAGCTGATCAGCGCCCGCCCGTCGTCTTCATGGCTGACTTCTATATTCAGGCCGCAGATTGCTTCGCACAGGTGACAGGCACGGTGGTGCAGGGTCTTGGTCATGGCCGCCTCTGCCTTGCTGTTGTAGGGAGTCGTGGAGCCATGACTATGCGCCGCAGCACTCGCGACGACCATCGCACTTCGCGGCGTGAATCCCGCGACATCAGGCGTACGATTTACGACAGGCATTTGCCAAATTGCCAGCTAGCCGTGTACAACCGTCTGTAACAAATAAAAAACAGCACTGGCTCCAGGGTTACGACACCCTTTGCAACATCCTTTGAAACGAGCTGCTGTTTCCCCTCTTGGTTTCAGGCGACATTTAATTATAGTATTGCGCCTTTCCCATTTCGTCCGCCCCGTGCGGCTTACGCCGCAGGTCACTCCCGTTGTCAAAAAAAACCATACGGTCGACCTGCATACCGTTGCAGATAAGGTAGTCAATCATGAGCGCTAGGCACTTTCTCTCCCTGCTGGATTTCACCACCGACGAATTGCTCGGTGTGATCCGCCGAGGCATCGAGCTGAAGGACCTGCGCAAGCGCGGCGTGCTGTTCGAACCCCTGAAGAACCGTGTGCTGGGCATGATCTTCGAGAAGTCCTCGACCCGTACCCGCGTCTCGTTCGAAGCCGGCATGATCCAGCTCGGTGGCCAGGCCATCTTTCTTTCGCCACGCGACACCCAGCTGGGCCGTGGCGAGCCGATCGGTGACAGCGCCATCGTTCTGTCGAGCATGCTTGACGTGGTGATGATCCGTACCCACGCCCACAGCACCCTGACCGAGTTCGCCGCCAAATCCCGCGTACCGGTGATCAACGCCCTGTCCGACGAGTCGCACCCGTGCCAGCTGCTGGCCGACATGCAGACTTTCCTCGAGCACCGCGGCTCGATCCAGGGCAAGACCGTGGCCTGGATCGGCGACGGCTTCAACATGTGCAACTCGTACATCGAAGCGGCCAAGCAGTTCGATTTCCAGCTGCGCATCGCCTGCCCCGAAGGTTATGAGCCCGATCCACGCTTCATGGCCCTGGGTGGCGAGCACGTGCAAATCGTCCGTGATCCACAGGAAGCCGTACGGGGTGCGCACCTGGTGACAACGGATGTCTGGACTTCCATGGGCCAGGAAGAGGAAACTGCTCGGCGCCTGGCGCATTTCGCGCCTTACCAGGTCACCCGCGCACTGCTCGACCTGGCGGCACCCGACGCCCTGTTCATGCACTGCCTGCCCGCCCACCGTGGTGAGGAAATCAGCCATGACCTGCTCGACGACCCTCGTTCGGTCGCCTGGGACCAGGCTGAAAACCGCTTGCATGCACAGAAGGCCCTTCTCGAATTCCTTGTCGAACCGGCTTACCACCACGCATGAGTCAACCCCTACTGCTCAACCTGCGCAACCTCGCCTGTGGCTATGGCGACCAGCGCATCGTCCAGAACCTCAACCTGCACCTGAACGCAGGCGACATCGGTTGCCTGCTGGGTTCCTCGGGTTGCGGCAAGACCACCACCCTGCGGGCCATCGCCGGCTTCGAGCCGGTGCATGAAGGCGAGATCCAGCTGGCCGGCGAGGTCATTTCCCGCGCGGGCTTCACCCTGGCGCCGGAAAAACGCCGGATCGGCATGGTGTTCCAGGACTACGCCCTGTTCCCGCACCTGACCGTGGCGCAGAACATCGCCTTCGGCATCAGCAAGCACCCGAACCAGGCGCAGGTGATCGAAGAAATGCTCGAACTGGTCAAGCTCGGCGGCCTCGGCGGGCGCTACCCGCATGAGCTGTCGGGTGGCCAGCAACAACGTGTCGCCCTGGCCCGCGCACTGGCACCTGAGCCGCAGCTGCTGCTGCTCGACGAGCCATTCTCCAACCTCGATGTGGAACTGCGCCGGCGCCTGAGCCACGAAGTACGGGACATCCTCAAGAGCCGCGGCACCAGCGCGATCCTGGTCACCCATGACCAGGAAGAAGCGTTTGCCGTCAGCGACCACGTCGGTGTGTTCAAGGAAGGCCGGCTGGAGCAGTGGGACACGCCCTACAACCTGTATCACGAACCGCAGACGCCATTCGTGGCCAGTTTCGTCGGCCAAGGCTACTTCATCCGTGGCCAGATGAGCAGCCATGAAGCGGTCAATACAGAACTCGGCGAGCTGCGTGGCAACCGTGCCTATACCATGGCACCGGGCAGCTCGGTGGATGTGCTGCTGCGCCCTGATGACATCGTGCCGGCCCCGGGCAGCGCGCTGCAGGCGAACATCGTTGGCAAGAGCTTCCTTGGCGCGTCGACGCTGTACCGCTTGCAGCTGCCTACTGGCAGCCAGCTCGAGGCGATCTTCCCGAGCCATATCGACCACCAGGTCGGTGAGGATGTGGGGATTGCAGTGAAGGCCGACCACCTGGTGGTGTTTCCGGTGCCAGGCAGTGTCTCGGCGCAGTTGTCGCGCCAGGAGAATGGGGTTCGCCGCTACAGTTCGGCGACCTGATGACAGAACGCTGGGGCCGCTTTGCGGCCCTTTCCGACCGGTCCGACGCCCCGGCAAGGCCGCTCCTACAGGGGATTACTGTCTCTGTATGCCGCAAAAGGGCTGCAAAGCAGCCCCCGCAATCTCACCCCCTGCCAATCCCGGCGAACTTACCCTGGGTATGCTCGGCCAGTACCGCCGCCGCCAATTCAACCTCCAGCCCCCGACGCCCGGCGCTGACATGGATGGTTGCAAAATTTTGCGCCGAATCATCAATGAACGTACGCAGGCGCTTCTTCTGCCCCAACGGGCTGATACCTCCCACCAGATAGCCCGTTGCTCGCTGTGCCGCAGTGGGGTCAGCCATTTCACATTTCTTGACCCCAGCCGCATGAGCCAAGGCCTTGAGGTCCAACGTCCCCACCACTGGCACCACCGCCACCAGCAATTCGCCCTTTTCGCTGCTCGCCAGCAAGGTCTTGAATACCTGCTGCGGATCGAGCCCGAGCTTTTCCGCCGCCTCCAGCCCGTATGACGCCGACTTGGGGTCATGTTCGTAACTGTGCACGCGATGTTCGGCGCGGGCTTTCTTCAGCAGGTCGAGTGCGGGGGTCATGCAGTGCTCCAGTCTGGGACAGGTCGCGGCTACTTTAGGGCAAATCCCACATCCCAGCCAGCCAATGCCTGAAGTAGCCCCTCTACTACGGGGTTCAGCCTTTGAAATAGGCGTCCAAAACGTGACTACCCGTTCACTTTCGACCTTTGACATCAGCGTTTCTTGTCTATATTTTTTCGTTTCTGAATAAATGGTGCCCTTTAAAGGTGCGCTTCTTAATACCCGCCTGAGGTCAATGGGGATAGACATCAGGCTTTGCTGTCGAGCGCTTCGCGCCTCACAACAAAAACAAAGAGGTCATACATGACGACTGCTCTACGCGAACCCACACTGTCCAGCCAATGCCTGGCCGAGTTTCTCGGCACCGCCTTGCTGATCTTCTTCGGTACCGGTTGCGTCGCCGCGCTCAAAGTCGCTGGCGCCAGCTTCGGCCTATGGGAAATCAGCATCATCTGGGGCGTCGGTGTAAGCATGGCGATCTACCTCACTGCAGGCATTTCCGGTGCGCACTTGAACCCGGCCGTGAGTATCGCGCTCACCCTGTTCGCCGGCTTCGACAAGCGCAAGCTGCCGTTCTACGCACTGGCCCAGATCTGCGGCGCCTTTTGCGGCGCGGCGCTGGTCTACACCCTGTACAGCAACCTGTTCTTCGATTACGAACAAGCCCACGCCATGCTGCGTGGCAGCACCGAAAGCCTTGAGCTGGCCTCGGTATTCTCGACATATCCGCACCCGTCGCTTTCCACTGGCCAGGCGTTCCTGGTCGAAGTGGTGATCACCGCGATCCTGATGGCCGTGATCATGGCCCTGACCGATGACAACAACGGCCTGCCACGCGGCGCCATGGCACCATTACTGATCGGCCTGCTGATTGCCGTTATTGGCAGTGCCATGGGCCCGCTGACCGGCTTCGCGATGAACCCTGCCCGCGACTTCGGGCCAAAATTGATGACCTTCCTGGCTGGCTGGGGCGAAATCGCCTTCACTGGCGGTCGGGACATTCCGTATTTCCTGGTTCCGGTGTTCGCACCGGTTCTCGGCGCTTGCCTGGGTGCCGCGATCTATCGCGGCCTGATCGCCCGCAACCTGCCGACGGCGCAAAGCGCAAGCGCCGAGACAACCGACAATCGCCAGGGCGATACTCAAGCCAATTGATGCTGACGCCCTGAACTCCTCTTTTTGCAAGGCCTACGACCATGACAGACACCCAGGATAAGAACTACATCATCGCCCTGGACCAGGGCACCACCAGCTCGCGGGCGATCATCTTCGACCGCGATGCCAATGTGGTAGGTACCTCGCAGCGCGAGTTCGCCCAACACTACCCACAGGCTGGCTGGGTCGAGCACGACCCGATGGAGATCTTCGCCACCCAGAGCGCGACCATGGTCGAGGCCCTGGCCCAGGCCGGTATCAGCCATGCGCAAGTTGCTGCGCTGGGGATTACCAACCAGCGTGAAACCACCGTGGTGTGGGACAAGGAAACCGGCCGCCCGGTGTACAACGCAATCGTCTGGCAGTGCCGCCGCAGCACCGAAATCTGCGCCCAGCTCAAGCGCGATGGGCATGAGGCGTACATTCGCGAAGCCACCGGCCTGGTTACCGACCCGTACTTCTCCGGTACCAAGCTGAAGTGGATCCTCGATAATGTCGAAGGCGCACGCGAACGCGCCGAGCGCGGCGAGCTGCTGTTCGGCACCATCGATACCTGGTTGATCTGGAAGTTCTCCGGCGGCAAGGTGCATGTCACCGACTACACCAACGCCTCGCGCACGCTGATGTTCAACATCCACAGCCTGCAGTGGGACGACAAGCTGCTGGAAATCCTCGGCATCCCGCGGCAGATGCTGCCCGAGGTGCGTCCTTCCTCGGAAGTGTACGGCCACACCAAAAGCGGTATCGCCATCGCCGGTATCGCCGGCGACCAACAGTCGGCGCTGTTCGGCCAGATGTGCGTGGAACCGGGCCAGGCCAAGAACACCTACGGCACCGGCTGCTTCCTGCTGATGAATACCGGCGACAAGGCAGTCAAGTCCTCCCACGGCCTGCTCACCACCATCGCCTGCGGCCCGCGTGGCGAGGTGGCCTATGCCCTGGAAGGCGCGGTATTCAACGGCGGCTCCACCGTACAATGGCTGCGTGACGAGCTGAAGATCGTCAATGACGCCTTGGACACGGAGTACTTCGCCAGCAAGGTCAAGGACAGCAACGGTGTATACCTGGTGCCGGCCTTCACTGGCCTGGGTGCCCCGTACTGGGACCCGTATGCCCGTGGCGCGCTGTTCGGCCTGACCCGTGGGGTGAAGGTCGACCACATCATTCGCGCTGCGCTGGAATCGATCGCCTACCAGACCCGCGACGTCCTTGACGCCATGCAGCAGGACTGCGGCGAACGCCTGTCGGAACTGCGCGTGGACGGTGGCGCGGTGGCCAACAACTTCCTCATGCAGTTCCAGGCCGACATTCTCGGCACCTGCGTGGAGCGACCGAAAATGCGCGAAACCACCGCCCTCGGTGCAGCCTACCTGGCAGGCCTGGCCTGTGGCTTCTGGAGCGGCCTGGAAGAACTGCGCGACAAGGCGATCATCGAGCGCGAGTTCAGCCCGCAGCTGGATGAGGCTCAGAAAGAGAAACTGTATGCCGGCTGGAAGAAGGCCGTTGACCGCACCCGTGACTGGGAAGATCACGAGGTCTGACCCTTCCTCGGTAGCCACGCTTCAAGTGGGGGAGCGGCCTTGCGACGCGATAAGGTCGCGAAGCGGCCCCAGCAATTTGTGCCTTGACGCTGAAACCTTGGGGCTGCTTCGCAGCCCTATCGCGACACAAGGCTGCTCCACCCCAACAGCGCGTCACATCCCCATCGTCTACTGGCCGTAGTCCCCTTCCTACGGCATCATTGCAGAATTTGTCCGGCAGCCCCAAAGGACCGCCCATGAATCTGCCCCCACGCCAACAACAAATCCTCGAGCTGGTGCGCGACCGCGGCTACGTCAGTATCGAAGAAATGGCGCAGCTGTTCGTCGTCACACCGCAAACCATCCGGCGCGACATCAACCAACTGGCCGAGCTCAACTTGCTGCGCCGCTACCACGGTGGTGCCGCCTATGATTCGAGCATCGAGAACACCGCCTATGCCATGCGCGCCGACCAGATGCGCGATGAAAAACAGCGCATCGCTGAAGCCGTGGCCAAGCAGATTCCCGACCATGCGTCGCTGTTCATCAACATCGGCACCACCACCGAATCGATTGCCCGGGCGTTGCTCAACCACAACCACTTGAAGGTCATCACCAACAACCTGCACGTGGCGGCGATTCTTGCGGCCAAGGATGACTTCGAGGTGTTGGTGGCAGGTGGCACGGTACGCCGCGATGGCGGCGTGGTCGGCCAGGCCAGCGTCGACTTCATCCACCAGTTCAAGGTCGACTTCGCCTTGGTCGGCATCAGCGGTATCGACGAAGACGGCAGCCTGCTCGACTTCGATTACCAGGAGGTGCGGGTGTCCCAGGCGATCATCGCCAACGCCCGGCAAGTCATCCTCGCCGCCGACTCCAGCAAGTTCGGGCGCAATGCCATGGTGCGCTTGGGCTCGATCAGCCTGGTCGACTGCCTGGTGACCGATCAGGCGCCGACGCCCGCCCTCACTCAGCTGCTGAACCAGTACAAGATCCGCCTTGAGGTTGTGTGAGGGCTCTGGGGGCATGACGTGAGCCTTTTCGCGCCTGTGAGATCGAGCGCCGCCCGCGCGGCGCATCGCGGATGAATCCGCTCCTACATCTGTTTCTGGCCAGTCTGTCCTGCGCCAGATGGGCTGCCCGCCTTGCCGCCCACCTCGAAATTGTAGGGAACAAACGAGGCGGGCAAAGGTGATCTCACAGGCTGAACTGGCCCGAAACGGATGTAGGAGCGGATTCATCCGCGATGCGCCGCGCGGGCGGCGCTCGATCTCACAGGCGCCAAAAGGCGCAAACTGATCACCCAGAATATTCGTAAATGTTCATTTCTTTGTCATCTGATCAGTTTTTTCTATAAAGACTGACTGGCGACCGGCTTTCTGTTGCGCTAGTATTTTCGGAAACGAACATAGATGTTCATATTCGATGTGAACAGCCCCCAGGAGGCCTTGCCCGTGTCCCAGCCCGTTCCGTCCCAGCCATCACTCGCCGACTGCTATGACCTTGCCGTGATCGGCGGTGGCATCAATGGCGTGGGCATCGCTGCCGACGCCGCCGGCCGCGGCCTGAAGGTCTTTCTCTGCGAGAAGGACGACCTGGCCCAGCATACCTCCTCAGCCAGCAGCAAACTGATCCACGGCGGCCTGCGCTACCTTGAGCACTACGAGTTCCGCCTGGTGCGTGAGGCGCTGGCCGAGCGCGAAGTACTGCTGGCCAAGGCACCGCACATCGTCAAGCCGATGCGTTTTGTGCTGCCGCACCGCCCGCACCTGCGCCCAGCGTGGATGATCCGTGCCGGCCTGTTCCTCTACGATCACCTGGGCAAGCGCAAGCGCCTGGGCGCCTCCCGCAGCCTGCGTTTTGGCCCGGGCTACCCACTCAAGCCGGCGATCACCCGCGGTTTCGAATATGCTGACTGCGCCGTGGACGACGCCCGCCTGGTGGTGCTCAATGCCATGGCCGCCCGTGAGAACGGTGCGGATATCGTCACTCGAACCCGCTGCCTGCGCGCCGAGCGCGTTGACGGCGTATGGCAGGTCGAACTGCAGCATGCCGACGGCCGCCTGCAGACGATTCGTGCCCGCGCCCTGGTCAATGCTGCCGGCCCTTGGGTAGCCAGCTTCATCAAGGACGATCTCAAGCTGAACGCCCCCTACGGCATCCGGCTGATCCAGGGCAGCCACATCATTGTGCCGCGCCTGTACGAAGGCGAGCATGCCTACATCCTGCAGAATGAAGACCAGCGCATCGTGTTCTGCATCCCGTATCTGGAACGTTTCACCCTGATCGGCACCACCGACCGTGAATACAGCGGCGATCCGGCGCAAGTAAACATTACCGAAGGCGAAACCGACTATCTGCTCAAGGTGGTCAACCAGCACTTCAACCACCAGCTCAGCCGTGCCGACATCCTGCACACGTATTCCGGCGTTCGCCCGCTGTGCAATGACGAATCGGACAACCCGTCGGCCGTGACTCGCGACTACACCTTGGCACTGTCCGCAGGCGATGGTCAGGCGCCATTGCTCTCTGTGTTCGGTGGCAAGCTCACCACTTACCGCAAGCTGGCTGAATCAGCGATGGGCGAGCTCAAACCCTTCTTCAACCAGATGCACGGCAGCTGGACGGCTGAAAGCCCTCTTCCGGGTGGCGAGAACATGAGCGACGCACAAACTCTGGTGGATGGCTTGCTCAAACGCCATGAGTGGTTGTCTGCAGACATTGCCAAGCGCTGGGCAACCACCTACGGCAGCCGCACATGGCAGCTGCTGGAGGGTGTTCAAGGGCCGGCCGACCTTGGCCAGGCAATCGGTGGTGGCCTGTTCGCACGTGAGGTGGATTACCTGTGCAACGAAGAATGGGCGCTGACGGCCGACGACATTCTGTGGCGCCGCACCAAGTTGGGCCTGTTCACCACGGCGGCTGAGCAACAAGCCCTGGCGGGGTACCTGAAAGAGGTAGAACGACAAGGCGTTCAAGCGGCCTGAAGGCATCTTGGTGCAGCGCTTCGCCATCAACGAAGCGCCGCATCAATGCGTCACAGCGCTACAAGGGCCAACGTGAGTAAGCCTCTGCGGTCAAGCGCTTGATGAGCGCTGTTTCCTGCGTTTCCAGATTCGATTTCAATGCGTTGGACCGCTCAATATACGTCTGCTCGTCTATCTCGCCGCTCTCTACTTGTGATTCGTACTGCTCCATTGCCGGCCGTTGAGCATCTACCAACGCCCTGAATCGCATGAAGTAAGTCTGGCGCAGGTAATCCTGCCAGAACATCTGATCTGCCAGAGATTGCGCCAGTTGCTCGGTGGACTCGGAAGACAGGATCTCAACCCGGGCACTGTTGATGTCCTGCGCCGTGACGAAAGATTCCTGCTCGTAATGCATACGAACAGGTTGAGCCGGCAGTTGCAGCGGCCCGGCCAGTCTCACCCGGTATGCCAGATAGGTTTCGATATCGTCGATCCGCTCCAGGTTGCTGGGTACATTCGCGTTCACTTCCCTGAGCCACGCCAGCTTGCGTGCGGCAATCCTGTCCACCTGTTGCAAGCGAAACAGCGAACGTCCAAGCCTCATCAAAGCGACCTCACTCTGCATCTGTGTAAGGCCCGTCGTCTGTCGGTGAACCAGCACACGCGTCTCCATCTGGCTGAACAACCACAGCAACCTGTCCTCGCAGCTGGCTATACCGCCCGCCTGCTCGAATAAAAGCTCGCGCAACTCGCTGTTCTGCTCGCACGCCTCGATAATGTTCCACACCCTGGCCCGGTAGTACGTCGGATGTTTCAAGTAATCCGGCAACCGTACGAAGTCACGCAGGAAGTTGAAGAAGTCATCCGAACCCGCCTCACTGCGCACGTTGCTCCACAGCATTTCGCGTTCGGCGCGCAAGGCTCCTTTGGTGCCCGTCAACCATTCCTCCAACTCGGCTTGCAGAACAAGATGATGCCGATAGAAAGGACTGTGTCGGACACCGTGGGCAGAAGCATTCGATGGCCCCGGCTGCTCATTCAGCAATGCCTCGCTGGCTTCATCCAAGGGGTTATCGTGCAACGCCATCTGCTGCAAGCGAACCCTCAGCCCTAGAAGGTCGCTATTGACTTGCTGAATGCGGTTTTGCCGCAAATCGACGATCCCCCGCCAGGGCAATTGTTGAATATTCTCGGGCAATTGCTCGATGCCTGCCCCACGCATCCCCAGCTGGCGCACGTTCAACAAGCGCCTCACCTCGGGAGGGTTACCCAACGGGTTGTAATTGAGTTCAATCCTTTCCAGATTGAGCAGCGTATTGATGCGTTGGCTGTCCGCCGGCGTCAGGGCGATCTGATTGTTGTCCAGCCGCAGTAGGCGCAGTTCGGTCAGTTGCTCCAGACCTTGCGGGATGGACGACAGTCGATTGCTGCGCAGGTCAAGCTCCATAAGTTTCGGGAAACGCCCCAGGAAGTCGGCATCGACACGCTGCAGATCCATGTCGCGCAGCACCAGGCGTGTCACATGCGCGAAGGTGATGCCTCCAGGCAACTGGGGTAAGCTGCCCACGCGCTCGCCGCTGATTTCCAGTGCGTAGCTACCGTCTGTGCGTCGCCGCAACTTGCGGCGCCAACAACGTCGGAGCGCGTTTGCCACCCTGCTACGCCTCAGTAAATCCAAAAGGTTTGCATACTCGGCTCGCCAGCTCGCCAATGACGACCGCAAGGTCATCCATTGCTGATACAGCGCTTCGTAATGTGACCACGGGTCAACCTGCTCAGCAATCAAGTTGAGCATGTACTGCTGCAATTGTGCATCGTCCAGCGTTGGGTAAACCTGCAGAATGCCGCGCCTGGCCGCCTGCCCACGGCTTTCCCCCCGGCCACTGAGCGGGTAGCCAAGACGACCATCGGCAAAGCGCAGGGGCGGACGGACACCACCGGAGATCGGCACCTGGCCTATGAGCCTTGATGCCAGGTCCCGGTGCCCCCGCACGTGGCCTGCCAGCCGATCGACCAGTTGCTGCTCGCCGAGCATCGCATTGCCCAGGATGATCTTCTGCTGGTCGTCCATGCACAACAGCAGCGCGTGCATCAGGCTGTAGGTAGGGCCTGCGGGGGTACGAGGATGTACTGCCTGATCATGGATGCTGTAGGTATGCTCGCCTCGCACGATGCCTATCACCTCCTGCGCTGCCTCTGCGCCCGCCTGCGCCAGCAGGGCACCTTGTGCCGAGCCCTCACGCAGCTCGACACGCAACGCCTCGGGCCAAGGCGCAAGCTCATGAATCAAACCGATCGCCAGCCTTTCAGTATCGCCATTGACTGCCTGCCATTGACGCAAACCGGCGCAGGCACGATCCAGCCGACTATCACGCAGGTACCAACGGATTCGTTCAGCCATTGCCAATGGTACCCGTCCACTCGAACGCAGTTGTTCGAGGAGTTGATTGTCGACCTGCTGGCGTATCTCCTTCGCCCCTCTGACCGAAAGCCCGGGGAACGTTCGCCGTATCAACGCATCCTCTACTTCTTCCCTTTCCTGGGCTGCAGCGACCAACAATTCAAAGGCCTCTGCCTCCATGGCTGGGTGCAGGACATGCAGGCGGTAGCGGTCGAAAGCATCCCGCAACCGTGCAGGCGCCGGGGCATTCTCCACATGCAACTGACGTAGCCGCGCCTCGTCGAAACCGGTGCAGTCCAGCACGGCAGTCGCTTCTTCTGGTGTCATTTCAAAAAATGCCGCTGCCAGACGACGCAAGAGTTGCAGCTCCCCCACCCACTCCTGAGGCAGCTCCAGCGCATGTCGCCACGCACCGCTGCCGTTGCGCCGCAGCAACGGTCGGTATGCCTGCTCACGCGTTGGATGACGGATGACCAGGTCCTTGCCATCCTGCGAACGCGCGATCTGGAAAGTGCCTTCGTGAAACTGCACTTGAGTACGCCCAAGGTAACCCTCGCCTTGCACCACCGACACGCCAGGCGGTTGTTCGATCTGGTACGGCGCCATGTCCAGGGAGCAGAGCCTCAACCGCCCAGCGTCGAGCAGCACGGGAGTCAGCTTTTTCACGATGGCTGCCCCTGCCCCCACTGCCGCGCCCACCGCCAGGTTTTCCGCAATCGCGAATACATGCCCCAGGGCAGCCTCGCGGTCCCCCAACTGCCAATCCTGATAGCCTTCATAGACTTCGTCGGCGATCTGAAGCGCAGCAACACCCAGCATCAGCTCACCCAGGACGGGTATGAACAGCCCAGCCAGGCCCAGCAGCGTCAAGCCAGCATTTTCATAGTTTGCGAGGCGCCGGCTGCGCGAGGCGGCATCTTCATCTTTGCTAGGTACCGCCAGCACCCTGGCGTCGTCGAGAATCTTGTCGATGTGCTGCGAACGCAGATGGGCGAACAACGGTTTGTCCAACGCAAAATGACGCCCGTCGAGTTCAAGCGCTGCGCCTGTCGCGGCTTTGGCCAGCAGACGCTCGAGTGTGCTGCTGAAGGCCATACGCTCGCGCTCACCTATAAACCGCATGAAGAATGTTGCATAGCTTGGTTCGCGCAAGCGCAGCCCCAAATCCTCATAGAGCGCGGCCCAGGAGGCATGCTGGCGAACAGGCCGGTCAGCGTCGCCCGGAATCCAGACGATAAGACCGGCGGGGTTGGTGCCACCCTGCTCACGCCACTCGACCACCACCACACCCTGGATGCACTTGCCCAGCAGGAACAGCTCCCTGCAGGCAAGCAGCGTCGTATCGGCCGGCACGGTCGGCTTTGTCGCAATGACCCTGAGCATCTGCAAATAACTGCGCTCATCGATGTCGGCCCTGACAAAGGCAACACGCACTGCCGCCTCCAGGGCCGTGCGCTGTGCTTCTTCAAACACGGCCTCGACTTCTCGTCGGGCATGGCCTGGCGGGTCACCCGCCTTGTCAGCTGGCAGCAGATGCTGGCGCAGCAGGCTTTGATAACGGCCGCCCAGGTCCAGCGCATGGCAGAGCTTTGCAAAAAGCACAAACGAAATGGGCAGCTTCGCGCCCGAGGGGGCCTCCAGCTGTCGACGGATACGTGGCCTGGTTACGATTTCGTCCTCGGCAAAGTTGTGCATCGCCGCCGACAGCAGCGGTATGGCGTTTGTACGCACCGTCCTCTCGATGGGCGGCAGCGGAAATATGCTGGGATAGGACCTGCGCACCACGGTACACAACTGCGCCGTTCGTACATCGACATGGATGTTGTGCTCCTTGTACAGCGCCTCTTCCAGCTGCGGAGCGCAAAACGCTATCAGGTCAGGAATCCCGCTCAACAGCCGCTTCAAGTGCTCGGCACTTTGCTGCTGCTGAATCAAGGAAAGGTGAAGTGCCTTTCGTGCCTCGCCCGATGCATTCTTGAGCCATTCAGGCATCTGCTTGGCGATCAAGGCGTCTATCGAGTCGGGTGGCAGGTCGTGTTCAGGGGAATCGGTCATGGGTTGCCTCTCTATTTCTTGAGAAGCGACCAAGAAGCCTGATACGGACCTCAACTAAGTATTAATTAAATAGCACTAGCATTTTGCTCGAGAAGATTCGTTCGGATTACCGAACGAATTGACAGCGATTCATTCGGAGATTCGGACAAAAATCTGTTACATGACAACCGCTAAACTATTGATCGCCAGCTTCTACGGGGCGTTATGATCAGAATCAGAGCTTGGCACGACTCATGCTCTACACTTGGAAGCCGAATGCACCGCTTCATGCTGTATTCGTTGAACGAAAGAGTCCGCCAACGGCTCCATAAAAAAAACAAACACGTCGAGGAAAATTTGATGCGTATCGTTCGTCAATTGCTGGGCGCCGCCATCGCGGCCGCTGTCATCGCTTCGCCCGCCATGGCCGAGGAGCTGACCGGCACCCTGAAGAAGATCAAGGACTCGGGCACCATCACCCTGGGGCACCGCGACTCCTCCATTCCATTTTCCTACCTGGCAGGCAAGCCGGAACCTGTGGGCTACTCCCACGACATCCAGCTGGCCGTAGTCGACGCCCTCAAGAAGCAACTGGGCACCGACATCAAGGTCAAGTACAACCTGGTCACCTCCCAGACCCGCATCCCGCTGGTGCAGAACGGCACCGTGGACCTGGAGTGCGGCTCCACTACCAACAACGTCGAGCGCCAACAGCAAGTCGGCTTCTCGGTCGGTATCTTTGAAGTCGGTACCCGCCTGCTGACCAAGGTCAAGGACGGTCAGCCTGCCTACAAGGACTTCCCGGACCTGGCTGGCAAGAACGTGGTAACCACCGCCGGCACCACCTCCGAGCGCATCCTCAAGGCGATGAACGCCGACAAGCAGATGAAGATGAACGTGATTTCCGCCAAGGACCACGGTGAAGCCTTCAACATGCTCGAAAGCGGCCGCGCCGTAGCCTTCATGATGGACGACGCCCTGCTTGCCGGCGAAATGGCCAAGGCCCGCAATCCTAACGACTGGGTCATCACCGGCACTCCACAGTCATACGAAATCTACGGCTGCATGGTGCGCAAGGATGACGCGGCATTCAAGAAAGCGGTCGATGACGCCATCATTGGCTACTTCAAGTCGGGCGAAGTCAACAAGAGCTACGACAAGTGGTTCACCCAGCCGATCCCGCCAAAAGGCCTCAATCTGAACTTCCAGATGAGCGACGAGCTGAAGAAACTGATCGCCGAGCCGACCGACAAGGCCGCGGACGAGAAAAAGTCCTGATCCTCAGCCAATAGTGGCCTGGTGCGCATCCGCACGCGATTGGACCCACAGGCCACGCTTTAGTGTCTACCCTTTCATCCGAGGGCGTTCATCGCCCTTGGATGCTCGAAGGTGCCCGTGAAACAACCGTCTGAGGGGAAATCCCGATGAATTACAACTGGGACTGGGGCGTGTTCTTCAAGTCCACCGGCGTGGGAAGCGAGACTTATCTGGACTGGTACATCACCGGTCTGGGCTGGACCATCGCCATCTCGATCACCGCCTGGATCATCGCATTGCTGCTGGGGTCGATCCTCGGCGTCATGCGTACCGTACCGAACCGTCTGGTATCGGGCATCGCCACCGCCTACGTGGAGCTGTTCCGCAACGTGCCGCTGCTGGTGCAGCTGTTCATCTGGTACTTCCTGGTGCCGGACCTGCTGCCCGAAGGCTTGCAGGAATGGTTCAAGCAGGACCTCAACCCGACCACCTCGGCGTTGATCAGCGTGGTGATCTGCCTGGGCCTGTTCACCGCCGCCCGCGTCTGCGAGCAGGTGCGCACCGGCATTCAGGCGCTGCCTCGCGGCCAGGAAGCCGCCGCCCGCGCCATGGGCTTCAGCCTGCCGCAGATCTACAACAACGTACTGCTGCCGCAAGCTTACCGGATCATCATCCCGCCACTTACCTCGGAATTCCTGAACGTGTTCAAGAACTCCTCGGTGGCCTCGCTGATCGGCCTGATGGAGCTGCTGGCACAGACCAAGCAGACCGCCGAATTCTCGGCCAACCTGTTCGAGGCCTTCACGTTGGCCACGCTGATCTACTTCACCCTCAACATGGGCCTGATGCTGCTGATGCGCATGGTCGAGAAGAAAGTCGCCGTGCCTGGCCTGATCTCCGTGGGGGGCAAGTAAATGGACATGGACTTCAGCGAAATCATCCCGGCCCTGCCTGCCCTGTGGGATGGCATGATCATGACCCTGCAACTGATGGTCATGGGCGTGGTCGGTGGCATCGTGCTGGGTACCATCCTCGCACTGATGCGCCTGTCGTCGAGCAAGCTGCTGTCACGTGTGGCCGGCGCGTACGTCAACTACTTCCGCTCGATCCCGCTGCTGCTGGTCATTACCTGGTTCTACCTGGCGGTGCCGTTCGTGCTGCGCTGGATCACCGGCGAGGACACCCCGGTGGGTGCCTTCACCTCGTGCGTGGTGGCGTTCATGATGTTCGAGGCCGCCTACTTCTGCGAAATCGTCCGTGCCGGCGTGCAGTCGATCTCCAAGGGCCAGATGGGCGCCGCCCAGGCCCTGGGCATGAACTACGGCCAGACCATGCGCCTGATCATCCTGCCCCAGGCCTTCCGCAAGATGACCCCGCTGCTGCTGCAGCAAAGCATCATCCTGTTCCAGGACACCTCCCTGGTGTACACCGTGGGCCTGGTGGACTTCCTCAACTCGGCACGCTCCAACGGCGACATCATCGGGCGCTCCCACGAGTTCCTGATCTTCGCCGGGGTCGTCTACTTCCTCATCAGCTTCTCCGCTTCGTGGCTGGTCAAGCGCCTGCAAAAAAGGATCACCGTATGATTTCCATCAAGAACGTCAACAAGTGGTACGGCGACTTCCAGGTATTGACCGACTGCAGCACCGAGGTCAAGAAAGGTGAAGTGGTGGTGGTGTGCGGCCCATCGGGCTCGGGCAAATCCACCCTGATCAAGTGCGTCAACGCGCTGGAGCCGTTCCAGAAAGGCGACATCGTGGTCGATGGCACTTCGATCGCCGACCCCAAGACCAACCTGCCCAAGCTGCGTTCGCGGGTGGGCATGGTGTTCCAGCATTTCGAGCTGTTCCCGCACCTGACCATCACCGAGAACCTGACCATCGCCCAGCGCAAGGTGCTCGGCCGCAGCGAGGCAGAAGCCACCAAGAAAGGCCTGGCCCTGCTCGAGCGTGTCGGCCTCAGTGCGCACGCCAAGAAGCACCCCGGGCAGCTCTCCGGCGGCCAGCAGCAGCGCGTGGCGATCGCCCGCGCGCTGGCCATGGACCCGATCGTCATGCTGTTCGACGAACCGACCTCGGCACTGGACCCGGAAATGGTCAGCGAAGTACTGGATGTGATGGTGCAACTGGCCAACGAAGGCATGACCATGATGTGCGTGACCCACGAAATGGGCTTCGCCCGCAAGGTCGCCAACCGAGTCATTTTCATGGACAAGGGCAGCATCATCGAAGACTGCACCAAGGAAGAGTTCTTCGGCGACCAGGGTGCCCGTGACCAACGCACGCAGCACTTCCTCAGCAAGATCCTGCAACACTAAGTCGGCCACCGTTTCCGCTGCTCCGGGACTCTCCGGGCAGCGGATGCTGGTCGTGACAAGGCCACTGTGATGAAATGCGATCCCTCGCTACTTCGCCCTGCCAAGCCCGCCGTGAAATCCCGCCTGATTCGTCAACTGCTGCTGCCGCCTCTGATCATCCTGCTGATGGTCGGCCTGGGCCTGGCCGGCTTCCTGATCAGCGAGAGCAACGGCATTCGTACGCTCAGCGAAAACGGCGAGCGCGCGCTCGAACTGCATGCGCGCACGGTCGAAAGCGAAATCAGCAAGTACACCTACCTGCCGAGCCTGCTGGAACTGGAAGACAGCGTCTCGCAGCTGCTCACCGACCCTGATGGCGCCAACCGGCAAGCCGTCAACGAATACCTCGAGGGCCTGAACCGGCGCAGCCGTAGCCGGGCGATCTTCGTCCTCGACACCAACGGCCGAGTACAGGCCAGCAGCAATTGGCGCGATGCCGACTCGTTCCTCGGTGAGGACCTGTCGTTCCGTGCCTATTTCCAGAGTGCCGTGCGCGGCGAGCCGGGCCGGTTCTACGGCATCGGCAGCACCACCGGCGAGGCGGGCTACTACCTCGCCCATGGCCTTGAAGAGCACGGCAAGATCATCGGCGTGGCGGTGATCAAGGTGCGCCTGGATACCCTCGAAGAGCGCTGGCAGCGCGCCCGCCTGGAAGCCTTCGTCAGCGACGAGAATGGCATCATCATCCTTTCCAGCGACCCGGCGCGTCGCCTGAAATCAGTGCGCCCGCTGACCCCACAGATCAAAGAACGGCTGGCGCGCAGCCTGCAGTACTATTGGTGGCCGCTGAACGAGTTGCAGCCGCTGGCGCGGGAAACCCTGGCCGATGGCGTGGAAAAACTAACCTTCCCGGCCAACGTCGAAACCGCCCAGGGCAAGCCCCACGAAGTGAGCTACCTGGCGCAGACCCGGCGCCTGGCCGACACGCCTTGGCACTTTACCCTGCTCACCCCGCTACAGGACCTGCGCCGCGAATCCATGGTGCAGGGCATCCTGGTCGGCGTAGCCTTTGCCCTGCTGACGATCCTCGGCATCGCCTGGAACGAGCGGCGCAAGGTCGTTGCCACGCGTCTGGCCGCCCGCGAAGCACTGGAAGAAGCCAACAGCCAGCTGGAACGGCGCATCGCCGACCGCACGGCCGACCTGCGCGCCAGCAACGAACGGCTCAAGGGCCAGATTCGTGAACGCCGGCATGCCGAGCAGACCTTGCGCCATGCCCAGGACGAACTGGTCCAGGCCGGCAAGCTGGCAGCGATCGGGCAGATGTCCACCAGCATCGCCCACGAGCTGAACCAGCCCCTGGCGGCACTGCGGACCTTGTCCGGCAACACCGTGCGCTTCCTCGAACGCGGTGCGCTGGATACCGCCAGCACCAACCTGCGTACCATGAACGACCTGATCGATCGCATGGGCCGCATCACCGCCAGCCTGCGCTCATTCGCCCGGCGTGGCGACGACAGCGGCCAGGCGTCGTTGGCCAAGGCCGTGGAGGCGTCCCTGCAGGTGCTGAGCAACCGTATTTCCGGCTGCCACCTGCAACTGCACAGCCAGTTCGAAGACCATCAACTGGCCATCGACCAGACCCGCCTGGAACAAATCCTGGTCAACCTGATCGGTAACGCGCTCGATGCCATGGCTACCCAACCGCTGCCCGAACTGTGGCTTGAAGGTGAGCTGTCGGGTGATAAATACCGCCTGCGGGTGCGCGACAACGGCCACGGCATCGACGCCGAAACCCGCAAGCACCTGTTCGAACCCTTCTTCACCACCAAACCGGGCGAACACGGCCTGGGCCTGGGGCTGACCCTGTCGGCAAGCCTTGCCGCCGCCGCCAAAGGCAGCCTGAACGTCGAGCACCCCGCCACAGGCGGCACGGCCTTCGTCCTCGCCCTCCCCCTGGTCACACCCCCCAGCGAATCGGCAGAGCAACCATGAACCAAGCGCCACTTACCGTTCTGATCGTCGAAGACGACCCGCATGTGCTGCTCGGCTGCCAGCAGGCGCTGGCCCTGGAAGACATCGCCTGCGAGGGGGTCGGCAGTGCCGAACAGGCCCTTGAGCGCATCGGCGATGATTTTGCCGGCATTGTCGTCAGCGATATCCGCCTGCCCGGCATCGATGGCCTGGAGCTGCTCAACCGCCTGAAGGCCCGAGACCGCAGCCTGCCGGTGGTGCTGATCACCGGCCACGGCGATATCGACATGGCAGTGGGTGCCATGCGCAATGGCGCTTACGACTTCATGGAAAAGCCCTTCTCTCCCGAGCGCCTGGTCGATGTGGTACGCCGTGCGCTGGAGCAACGTGGGCTGTCTCGCGAAGTGGTGGCCCTGCGCCGGCAGCTGGCCGAGCAGAGCAGCCTGGAGGGGCGCATCATCGGTCGCTCGCCAGCCATGGAACACCTGCGCGAGCTGATCGCCAACGTCGCCGATACCTCGGCCAACGTGCTGATCGAAGGTGAAACCGGCACCGGCAAGGAGCTGGTCGCCCGCTGCCTTCACGATTTCAGCCGACGCCAGGGCCAACCATTCGTAGCGCTGAACTGTGGTGGCCTGCCGGAAAACCTGTTCGAAAGCGAGATCTTCGGCCACGAGGCCAACGCCTTCACCGGTGCCGGCAAGCGCCGCATCGGCAAGATCGAACACGCCAACGGTGGCACGCTGTTCCTCGACGAAGTGGAAAGCATGCCGGTCAACCTGCAGATCAAGCTGTTGCGCGTGCTGCAGGAGCGCACCTTGGAGCGCCTGGGCTCGAACCAGAGCATCGCGGTGGATTGCCGGGTGATCGCAGCCACCAAATCAGACCTCGACGCGCTCGGCCAGACCGGGCAGTTCCGCAGCGACCTGTATTACCGCCTGAACGTGGTGACCCTTGAGCTACCGCCTCTGCGTGAACGCCGCGAGGACATCCTGCAACTGTTCGAGCACTTCCTGCAGCAGTCGGCGCTGCGTTTCGACCGCGAGGCGCCGACGCTGGACAGCCAGACCTTGTCGCGCCTTATGGCCCACGACTGGCCTGGCAACGTGCGCGAGCTGCGTAATGTGGCCGAGCGTTATGCCTTGGGGTTGCCAGCGTTCAAGAAGGGGCCGAGCAGCGGTGCCAGCCAGGGGGTTGGATTTGCCGAGGCGGTTGAAGCGTTCGAGCGCAACCTGCTCAGCGATGCCCTGCAGCGGACCGGTGGCAACCTGAGCCAGGCCAGCCAAGAGTTGGGGATGGCCAAGACCACGCTGTTCGACAAGGTCAAGAAATATGGGCTCGGCTGATGGAGCAGCGTCGCCTGCTTCGCGGGTAAACCCGCTCCCACAGGGCTAGTGCCTTGCCTGCGGCTTGTACAGCACCTGTGGGAGCGGGTTTACCCGCGAAGCAGGCGACGCCGATTCAAAGCCCGGCGATATGGGTGACATCCTGCCG
>NZ_QLTL01000022.1:0-86484 GCF_003269045.1 Pseudomonas sp. URMO17WK12:I7
GGCGTGCGCCAACTCGAAGCCGGTCGCTGGTTCGAACTCACCCAGCACCCGCTGTACGAGCGCAAGGCAGCCGAGGCCCGGCAGTTCCTGCTGATCGAAGTGCAGTTCTTTGCCGAAAGCAACCTGCCCATGGCCCAGCAGCGCCGCGAAGCCCCCGGCAGTCTGGCACCCTTGTTCAAATCGGTACGCCCGGCACCGGACGATTCGCTGCTCGGCTCGAAGCTCAGCGAAGCCTCCTACGGCTTCTTCCTCAACACCTTCGAAGGCCAGTTGCACAGCGCGCCCTACCGCAGCCCGTTCGAGCACGCCAAGCCCACCTTTCCCGGCCCGCAAACTGCCGTGGTGTTCACCCCCTCATGCTCGCTGGCCCCACCGTCCTGAGAAAAAGCAGAAAGGCGGTAGCAGGCCTGATGTTCGATGAACTGTTGCTCAAGTCCAGGGGCAGCGGTAAGAGTGTCTATGCATTCAGCCTCGAATACCCCGGCACCCCAGGGTGCAGCCTGGAGCCCTACACCTTGCTCGAACTAAGCACCGTGGACAGCGGGCCTGGGTTCAAGAATGACGAACAGACCCTGCAGTTCTGGGATCGTTTGACGAGCAACTTGAAGCGCCTTATAGCGCTCAACCCTCCACGAACAGCAACCCGATCGCCAACAGCAACTGCACCGCAATGGTCCAGCTGAACCAGGCAGGCCGGCGCCCGCACAGCCAGACCACGGCATTGAGTACCAAGGTGATCACGTTGGTCAGCCAGAAGAACGTGAGGCCCCACATGACCGGGTCGCTCCCCAGAAAAGGCGCATAGCCACCTGAGTCGGCGGCGACATAGAGCGAGAACAGCACGCCGATTACCGCGATGGCGAGGGAGGTAAAGCTGAAGTAGCGCGACAAGCGGGTTGCAAAAGGCGTCATGCGGGGCGGTGCTCCTTGAAAAGGCGCAGTTTACCCAGAACCACCCACGCCACAAACCATGCCTGGCCGCCCCTGCCGTTGGAAATGCTGTTAACTTGAGCGTTCCCCACCGCCAAGGACTGCGCCATGTCGCCACGCCCCACTACCCCCACCGGTTTCGTCCGCGTCCGTGGCGCCCGCGAGCACAACCTGAAGAACATCGATGTCGACATCCCCCGCGACGCGCTGGTGGTGTTCACCGGTGTGTCCGGCTCGGGCAAGTCTTCGCTGGCCTTCTCCACCCTCTACGCCGAAGCCCAGCGCCGCTATTTCGAGTCTGTCGCGCCCTATGCCCGGCGGCTGATCGACCAGGTCGGCGTGCCGGATGTCGACGCCATCGAAGGCCTGCCCCCGGCCGTGGCGCTGCAGCAGCAACGCGGCACGCCCAGCGCACGCTCGTCGGTGGGCAGCGTCACCACGCTGTCCAGTTCTATCCGCATGCTCTACTCCCGCGCCGGCAGCTACCCGGCCGGGCAACCGATGCTGTACGCCGAGGACTTCTCGCCCAACACCCCACAAGGCGCCTGCCCGGAGTGCCATGGGCTGGGCCGGGTCTATGAAGTGACCGAAGCGACCATGGTCCCCGACCCTTCACTGACTATTCGCGAGCGTGCCGTGGCGGCTTGGCCGATGGCCTGGCAGGGGCAAAACCTGCGCGACATTCTGGTGACCCTGGGCTATGACGTCGACATCCCCTGGCGCGACCTGCCGCAGGAACAGCGCGACTGGATTCTCTACACCGAAGAGACGCCCACCGTGCCGGTGTACGCCGGCCTGACACCGGCGCAGACCCGCGCCGCACTCAAGCGCAAGCTCGAACCCAGTTACCAAGGCACCTTCAGTGGCGCCCGGCGCTACGTGCTGCATACCTTCATGCACTCGCAGAGCGCACAGATGCGCAAGCGCGTGGCGCAGTACATGCGCCCCAGTCCATGCCCGTTGTGCCAAGGCAAACGGTTGAAACGGGCGGCGCTGGACGTGACCTTTGCCAGCCGAGACATCGGCGAGCTGTCGCGGCTGCCGCTGCAGGCGCTGGCCGAGGTGTTTCGCCAGGTCGCAGCGCCGGGCTACCTGGAGCAGCACGATGACAACCTCACCCTGGAGAAACGCCTGGCCGCGCAACGCATCGCCAACGAACTGCTGGAGCGCATCGACACCCTGATCGACCTGGGTCTGGGCTACCTGGCGCTGGAGCGCAGCACGCCGACGCTGTCGTTTGGCGAACTGCAACGCCTGCGCCTGGCCACCCAGCTCAACTCGCAGCTGTTCGGCGTGATCTACGTGCTCGACGAGCCCTCCGCCGGCCTGCACCCGGCAGACAGCGAAGCGCTGTTCGATGCCCTGCAACGGCTCAAGCAGGCTGGCAATTCGGTGTACGTGGTGGAGCACGACCTGGACACCATGCGCCGCGCCGACTGGTTGGTGGACGTCGGCCCCGCTGCTGGCGAGCATGGTGGGCAGATCCTCTACAGCGGTCCGCCGAGCGGCCTGGCACAGGTGGAGGCTTCGCGCACCGCCGCCTACCTGTTCGCTGATCCGCAGCGCAACCTGCGCACGCCACGCCAGCCGCAAGACTGGCTGGCACTCGAAGGCATCTCCCGCAACAACCTCCACAACCTCAGCGCCCGCTTTCCGCTGGGTTGTTTCACTTCGGTCACCGGCATTTCTGGTTCGGGCAAGTCGAGCCTCGTCAGCCAGGCCCTGCTGGAGCTGGTCGGGGCCCATCTCGGTCATGCCGAGCAGAAGACCGAACCTGAAGAGCAAAGCCTTGAGGATGAACCTGAACAGATAAGTGCCGGGCGCGTCAGCGCAGGCCTCGACAGCATCAAGCGGCTGGTGCAGGTGGACCAGAAGCCGATCGGCCGCACGCCGCGCTCCAACCTCGCGACCTACACAGGGCTGTTCGACCACGTGCGCAAGCTGTTCGCCGCCACCGAGCAGGCCAAGGCCCGCGGTTTCGATGCCGGCCGTTTCTCGTTCAACGTGGCCAAGGGCCGTTGCGAAAATTGCGAAGGCGAAGGCTTCGTCAGCGTCGAGCTACTGTTCATGCCCAGCGTCTACGCGCCCTGCCCGACTTGCCATGGCGCACGCTACAACCCAGAGACGCTGGCGGTGAGCTGGCAAGGCATGAACATCGCTCAGGTGCTGCAACTGACCGTCGAGCAGGCGCTGGCGGTGTTCGCCGAGCAACCACCGGCGCGGCGTTGCCTGCAGGTGCTACAGGATATCGGCCTGGGCTACCTGCGCCTGGGCCAGCCGGCTACCGAGTTGTCCGGTGGCGAGGCGCAGCGGATCAAGCTGGCCACCGAGCTGCAGCGTGTGGCGCGTGGTGCGACCTTGTATGTGCTGGATGAGCCCACCAACGGGCTGCACCCGCAGGATATCGACCGCTTGCTGGTGCAGCTCAACCGGTTGGTCGAGGCGGGCCACAGTGTGGTGGTGGTCGAGCATGACATGCGGGTGGTGGCGCAGAGTGACTGGGTGATCGACATCGGGCCGGGGGCTGGGGATGCGGGTGGGCGGGTGGTGGCCAGTGGTACACCGCAGGTGGTGGCGGGGTGTGCTGACAGCCGTACTGCCGCGTTTCTCGCCCGGGCTTTGTAGAGCCGGTACCGGCCTCTTCGCGGCTAAAGCCGCTCCTACACGGGACGCGCATCTCCTGTAGGAGCGGCTTTAGCCGCGATGAGGCCGGCACAGGTGGATGAATCCTTCCTATACTTCCCCTGGCATCCCGCATGCCGTCTGCCCAAAAACGCGATACCTCACATAACAACAAATGAGGTGGCAAATGGTCTGGCAGCAAATCTACGACCCGTTCGCAAGCCCCGTGCTCTCCACGCTCATGGCCGCAGTGCCGGTGGTGGTGATGCTGGCAGCACTGGCCTTCTTCCATATCAAAGCGCACATCGCTGCCCTGCTCGCCCTGGGCTCGGCGCTGCTGATCTCGATCTTCGCCTTCGGCATGCCGGCCAACATGGCAGGCTCGGCTGCGCTGTACGGCGCTGCCAATGGCCTGCTGCCGATCGGCTGGATCGTGCTGAACATCATCTTCCTGCACCGGCTGACCACCGAGAACGGCTCGTTCAAGGTGTTGCAGGACTCGCTGGCACGCATCACCGACGACCGCCGCCTGCAGTTGCTGCTGATCGCATTTTGCTTCGGTGCTTTCTTCGAAGGTGCGGCTGGCTTCGGCACGCCGGTGGCGGTGACTGGGGCAATCCTTATTGGCTTGGGCTTCTCGCCGCTGGCGGCGTCCGGGCTGGCATTGATAGCCAACACCGCACCGGTAGCGTTCGGCGCACTGGGCACGCCGATCATCACCTTGGCCAAGGTCACCGGGCTGGATGAAATGGAGCTGTCGGCCATGGTCGGTCGGCAACTGCCGTTCTTTTCGGTGATTGTGCCGTTCTGGCTGATCTGGGCCTTTGCCGGCTGGCGCAAGATGCTCGAAGTGTGGCCGGCGATCCTGGTGGCTGGCGTCACGTTTGCGGTGCCGCAGTTCCTGGTGTCGAACTTCCACGGGCCCATGCTGGTGGACGTGATCGCCGCGTTGATCTCCATGGCCTGCCTGACCGCCTTCCTGAGGGTATGGAAACCGGCGACGGTGCACACATCGGCGGCGCTCACCGGGCGGGTCGACGATTCCAAGGTCGAGGACGACGGCAAAGCAGGCGCCGCGACCACCTTCGCCCAGAGCGACCCGCGCAGCGTGTTCAAGGCCTGGCTGCCCTGGATCATTCTCACTGTGTTCGTGTTCGCCTGGGGCACGGCGAGCTTCAAGAACCTGTTCGACACCCGCCCGGCGCTCGACCCAGCTAGCGGCGCGGCGATGCTCGACCCACAGGGCAAGCCGATGCGTGAAAGCAACCCGGTGTTTGCCCCGGTGTTCACCTTCGACGCGATCCACCAGCAGATCGAGAAGGTGCCGCCCGTTGTCCCGGCGCCTAAAAAGGAAGACGCCCAGTACAAGTTCACCTGGTTCACCGCCACCGGCAGCGGCATTTTCCTCGCGGCGGTGCTGGGCGGGCTGCTGATGGGCTACTCGCCACTGGCACTCGGGCGGCAGTACCTGCGCACGCTGTGGGTGGTGCGTTATTCGCTGATCACCATCGTCGCCATGCTGGCGCTGGGCTTCCTCACGCGCTACTCGGGGCTGGACGCAACCATGGGCCTGGCGTTCGCCGCCACGGGTATCTTCTACCCGATGTTCGGGACCCTGCTGGGCTGGCTGGGTGTGGCGCTGACCGGGTCGGATACGGCCTCCAACGTGCTGTTCGGCGGGCTGCAGCG
This sequence comes from Pseudomonas sp. URMO17WK12:I7, assembly GCF_003269045.1. Taxonomy (NCBI): domain Bacteria; kingdom Pseudomonadati; phylum Pseudomonadota; class Gammaproteobacteria; order Pseudomonadales; family Pseudomonadaceae; genus Pseudomonas; species Pseudomonas sp. URMO17WK12:I7. Next base: position 5,242 of record NZ_QLTL01000022.1, read on the forward strand.
GGTGACGGCGGAGCAGCTGGGGTTGAGCCCGGTGTTGATGGCGGCGGCCAACAGTTCGGGTGGGGTGATGGGCAAGATGGTCGATGCGCAGTCGATCGTCGTGGCCTCCACTGCGACCCGCTGGTATGGGCATGAAGGCGAGATTCTGCGCTATGTGTTCTTCCACTCGATCGTGCTGGCGGTGCTGGTGGGTGGACTGGTGACACTGCAGGCTTACGTAGCACCGTTCACCGCCATGGTGGTGGGCCGGTAACGGTAGGTCATGGGCTCTTCAGCGCCTGGGCGATCGAGCGCCGCCCGCGCGGCGCATCGCGGATAAATCCGCTCCTACGTTTGTTGCAACGTGGCCATGCCTGTGAGGCCATGGTTTTTAGCCTTGTTTGCAAGGCTCAAGACCTGCACCAGGGCGGGCAACCATGGCTTAACAGGTTCGGCACGTTGCAACAAACGTAGGAGCGGATTCATCCGCGATGCGCCGCGCGGGCGGCGATCGATCGCCCAGGCGCTGAAGACCTTGAGCCAACCACCTGTTCCCACACCCATCACCCCTGAAGTACAGTCAGCCCCATGGACAAATACACCCCGCGCCAGTGGCTCCCGCACGAGAAGCCCAGCCTCCCCGGCTCCCCTTCCACGCCTCTGCACACGCCGGCCAAGCGCCTGGCGTACGGGGTGGTCGGCCTGCTGGTGGCAATTACCGGTGGCCTGGGGAACGCACTGGTCACTGCCAACCTGGTGTTCCTTCAAGGCGCGCTGGGCGCGACCAGCGCCGAGATGGCCTGGCTGCCGGCGGCGTATGTGATGACCAACGTGTCGATCAACCTGCTACTGGTCAAGTTCCGCCAGCAGTTTGGTCTGCGCGCCTTCACCGAGGTGTTCCTGGTGCTGTATGCCCTGGTCACCTTCGCCCACCTGCTGGTCAACGACCTCAACTCGGCCATCGCGGTGCGTGCCGCCCACGGCATGGTTGGCGCGGCACTCAGCTCGCTGGGGCTGTACTACATGATTCAGGCGTTCCCTGAACGTTGGCGGCTCAAAGCCATGGTGCTTGGCCTGGGCGCCTCGCAGCTGGCCCTGCCGCTGGCGAGGATCTTCTCCGAAGACCTGCTGCAGATCGCCGAATGGCGTGGCCTGTACCTGTTCGAACTGGGCCTGGCACTGGCCGCTCTGGGCTGCGTGCTACTGCTCAAGCTACCCCCCGGCGACCGCTTCAAGACCTTCGAGCCGCTGGATTTCCTCACCTTCACCCTGATGGCCAGCGGCGTCGCCCTGCTGTGCGCCGCACTGTCGCTCGGGCGCATCGACTGGTGGCTGGAGGCGCCGTGGATCGGCGTTGCCCTGGCCTGCTCCATTGCCTTGATATTCACCGGCCTTGCCATCGAGCACAACCGCCAGAACCCGCTGCTGATGACACGCTGGCTGGGCAGTGGCGCGATCATCCGCCTTGGCCTGTGCGTGATACTGATCCGCATGGTCACCTCGGAACAGTCCACCGGCGCCGTGGGCTTCCTGCAGGTGTTGAACATGGGTAGCGAGCAGATGCGCTCGCTGTACTGGATCATGCTGCTCGGCGCCGTGGCGGGCCTGGCCAGCAGTGCGCTGACCATCGACCCCAAGCACCTGATCATCCCGCTGTTCGTTTCGCTGATGGCGATGGCCGCCGGGGCGTTCATGGACAGCAGCTCGAGCAACCTCACGCGCCCGGCGCAGATGTACTTCAGCCAGTTCCTGCTGGCTTTTGGCAGCACGTTCTTCCTCGGCCCGTCGATGGCCCTGGGCATCAGCCATGTGCGGGCCAACCCGCGCAACCTGGTGAGCTTTTCGGTGCTGTTCGGCATCTGCAACAACCTCGGTGGCCTGATCGGCGCGGCGCTGCTGGGCACCTTCCAGACCTGGCGCGAGAAATTCCATTCCAGCCACCTGATGGACCGCCTCAGCTACCTCGACCCCTTGGTCAACGCCCGAGTGCAAAGCGGCGGCGCCGGTTATGCCGGGATCCTCGCCGATCCGGCACTGCGCAGCGAAGCCGGCCTGCGCGTGTTGGCCGGCGCCGCCACCCGCGAGGCCAACGTGATGGCCTACAACGACGTGTTCGTGCTGATCGGCAGCATCGCCGTGCTGACCATGATCTGGATTACCATTCGCGGCTCCTGGCTATGGTACGTCGCCCGCCAGGCTGCTTCATCCGACTCCACCAGCGGTACTGCCAGCCGATGACCGAAGAAACCCGTACCACGACCACCACCGCCATTGCCGAAACCCCGGAAGGCAGCACCCCACCCAGCGAACCGAGCAGCCCGTTGCGCACGCGGCGGGTGCGCATCCTGTCCTCGATCAGCTTCGCCTGCGTGGCACTGGCCGGCATTTTGCTGGTGCTCTACGCCTGGAACCTGCCGCCGTTCAGCAGCGCCATCGAAAGCACCGAAAATGCCCTGGTGCGCGGCCAGGTGACGATCATTGGGCCGCAGCTAAGCGGCTATGTCGTCGACGTGCCGGTGCATGACTTCCAGTTCGTCAAGGCCGGCGACCTGCTGGTGCAACTGGACGACCGCATCTACAAGCAGCGCCTGGCCCAGGCCATCGCCCAGCTGCAACAGCAGCAGGCAGCGCTGGCCAACAACCTGCAGCAGCGCAAGAGCGCCGACGCCACCATCGCCCAACGCCAGGCGGCGATTGGCGACGCCTCGGCCCAGGCGACCAAGGCCAAGGCCGACCTCGGCCGCAACCAGGCGCTGGTCAGTGATGGCTCGGTATCGCGCAGCTCGCTGGACCTGGCCCGCGCCAGCGAGGCCGCCGCCGTCGCCAGCTTGGCCCAGGCCAAGGCCGCGCTGGAAATCGCCCGCCAGGACCGCGAAACGGTGGTGGTCAACCGCGCTTCGCTGGAGGCCTCGGTGGAAAACGCCAAGGCCGCCGTCGAGCTGGCCCGCATCGATCTGGACAACACCCGCGTCACCGCCCCGCGTGACGGCCAGCTGGGGCAGATCGGCACGCGCCTGGGTGCCTACGTCAATTCCGGTGCGCAGCTGATGCCACTGGTGCCCGATACCCTGTGGGTGATCGCCAACATGAAGGAAACCCAGATGGCCGACGTGCGCATTGGCCAGCCGGTTACCTTTACCGTCGATGCCTTGAACCACTTGAAGCTGTATGGCCACGTACAACAGATTTCGCCGGCCACCGGCTCTGAGTTCGCGCTACTGCAGGCCGATAACGCCACCGGCAACTTCGTGAAGATCGCCCAACGCATCCCGGTGCGCATCACCGTCGACCCCGGCCAGCCAGACGCCGCGCGCCTGCGCCCGGGCATGTCGGTGGTGGTGAGCATCGATACGCGCAACAAGGAATGACGCCCCCATGCAGTTGAACAACCTGATCCGCCGCCTGGACCTGGTCACCTTGCAGCTGTTCGTGGCCGTTCACGAAGCAGGCAGCCTGACCCGTGCTGCGGCGCGCGAGGCCATCGCGGTGTCTGCTGCCAGCAAGCGCCTGAATGAACTGGAGGGCGCGCTCGGCTCGCCGCTGTTCCTGCGCCAGGCCCGCGGCATGCAGCTCACCCCGGCCGGCGAGACCCTGCTGCACCATGCCCGGCGCATGCTGTTCAACCTGGAGAAGATCGGCCTGGAGCTGGGCGAGCACCTGCAAGGCGTGCGCGGTTACGTGCGGATGCTGGCCAACCTGTCTGCGATCATCCAGTTCTTGCCCGAAGACCTTGCCGCGTTCAGTGCCGACCATGCGCAGATCAAGGTCGACCTGGAGGAGCGCCCGAGCGGTGGCGTGGTCCAGGGCCTGCTTGACGGTGTCGCTGACCTGGGCATCTGCTCTGGCGACAGTGATACCCGCGACTTGCATGCCGTGCCCTACAAGCGCGACCAACTGGTGCTGGTGGTGCGCCAGGGGCATCCACTGGCAGAGCTACCGCAGGTGGCCTTTGCCGAGACCTTGGACAACGACTTCGTTGGCCTGCACTCGGCCAGTTCGATCAACATGCGCACAGTCGAGGCCGCACGCCGGGCCGGCAAGGTCCTGCGCCTGCGCATTCATGTGCCGAGCTTTGATGCGGTGTGCCGCATGGTGCAGGCCGACATGGGCGTGGGTATCCTGCCGCGCAAGGCCTTCGAACTGTTCGGTGGCGCACTCGGCTTGCGCGCCGTGGCCCTGAGCGACGACTGGGCCGAGCGCGAGTTGCTGCTGGTGGCACGCGAGCTGGAGGCGCTGTCGCCGGTAAGCCGGTTGTTGTTCGAGCAACTGCGGGGAGTCGAGCAATAGCCGCCAAAAGGTCGGTACATGAGCAGCACCAACCCTTCGCGTTTCGCGAACGGTAGTTGCCGACACAGGATTGGTGCCCTGCTTCTGCCAGCCTTACCCTCTACCTCAAAGTCCAAGAACAATGAGGTACGCAACATGCCCGCTCCCCTCGAAGGCATCCGGGTGCTGGAAATCGGCACGCTGATCGCCGCGCCCTTTGCCGCCCGCCTGCTCGGTGAATTCGGCGCCGAAGTGATCAAGATCGAAGCCCTGGGCCAGGGCGACCCCCTTCGCAAGTGGCGAAAGCTGCACGACGGCACTTCACTCTGGTGGTACCTGCAATCACGCAACAAGAAGTCCCTGGCGCTGGACCTCAAGGCCGCCGAAGGCCTGGCCATCGTCAAGCAGTTGCTGCAGGAAACCGACGTCCTCATCGAAAACCTGCGCCCCGGAGCCCTGGAAAAACTCGGCCTTGGCTGGGACGTACTGCATGCGCTCAACCCACGCCTGACCCTGGTGCGCATCTCCGGCTACGGCCAGAGTGGCCCGTACCGTGACCGCCCGGGCTTCGGCGCCATTGGCGAGGCCATGGGCGGCATCCGCTATACCACGGGCGAGCCTGGTGCCGCACCGGCGCGTGCCGGGGTCAGCCTGGGCGACTCGCTGGCCTCGCTGCATGCGGTCATGGGTGCCCTGCTGTCGCTGTTCAATGTGCGCGCCAACGGTGGGCTCGGCCAGGTGGTCGATGTGTCGCTGGTGGAAAGCGTGTTCAACCTGATGGAAAGCTTGATCCCCGAATACGACCTGCTTGGCCACGTGCGTGAGCGCAGTGGCGGCGCGTTGCCCGGTATTGCGCCGTCGAACACTTACCGCACTGCCGATGGCGCCTTTGTGGTGATCGCCGGCAACAGCGACCCGATCTTCCGCCGCCTGATGCAGGCCATCGGCCGGCCCGACCTGGGTGCAGCCAGCGAGTTCGCCCACAACGACGGCCGCGCCGCCCAGGCCGCGCGGCTCGACGACGCCATCGAACAGTGGACCCGCCAGCATTCGATCGACGCGGTGCTGGCCGCGCTGGAACTGGCTGAAGTCCCGGCCGGGCGCATCTACTCGGTTGCCGATATCGTCAATGACCCGCACTACCAGGCACGCGACATGCTGCTCGACAGCCAGTTGCCCGATGGCACCGCTGTGCGCATGCCGGGCATCGTGCCCAAGCTCTCCGCCACGCCAGGCCGTGTCGACTGGCAAGGGCCGGCGCTGGGCGAGCACACCGACGACGTGCTTGGTGGCCTGGGGTTCGCTGCCGCCGACATCGCCCGCCTGCGCAGCCAGGGGGTGGTGCAATGATCCCAGCCAACCCTGAGCAGCTGATCATCCAGGAAGTCGCACCGCGCGACGGCCTGCAGATCGAACCAACCTGGGTCGCCACCGAAGACAAGATCGCCCTGGTCGACGGCCTTTCACGCCTGGGCTTCAGCCGTATCGAGGCCGGCTCGTTCGTCTCGCCCAGGGCGATCCCGGCATTGCGCGACGGCGATGCGGTGTTCCGCGGCATACAGCGCCACCCGGGGGTGGTCTATGTAGCATTGATCCCCAACCTCAAGGGCGCCGAATTTGCCTTGGCGGCCGGCGCCGATGAGCTGAACCTCGTGCTGTCGGCCAGCCAGTCGCACAATCTGGCCAACATGCGCATGCGACGCGAACAATCGCTGGCGGGCTTCGGTGACATCGTGCAGGCCGTGCAGGGGCGGCCGGTCAGCCTCAATGCCACAGTGGCGACCGCCTTCGGCTGCCCGTTCGAGGGGCGCATCGATGAAGACCTGGTGCTGCGCCTGCTTGATGCGTACCTGGAACTGGGCGTGCACGGCGTGACCCTGGCCGACACCACCGGCATGGCCAACCCGCGCCAGGTCGAACGCCTGGTACGCCGCAGCCTGGAGCGGGTGCCGGCAGGCATGCTCACGCTGCATTTCCACAACACGCGGGGCCTGGGCCTGTGCAACGTGCTGGCTGCCTATGAAGCCGGGGCGCGTCGCTTCGATGCCGCCCTCGGCGGGCTCGGTGGCTGCCCGTTCGCCCCGGGTGCGTCCGGCAACATCTGTACCGAGGACCTGGCCAACCTGTGTGCCGAAACCGGCATCCCCACCGGCATCGACCTCGATGGCCTCATTCGCCTGGCGCGGGGCCTGCCTGCCCTGCTCGGCCATGAGGTGCCCGGCCAGCTGGCCAAGGCCGGCCGCAATTGCGACCTGCACCCGCTGCCGGCCGGCCTGCCCGCCTGATCCACTGCGGTAACCCGGGGTTCGCCCCACCAGACAACAAGAACAACAGGGCCGCCAACGTCGCGGCCCGACTGGAGAACACACAATGAGTCTTTCCGCCCTGCACACGGCTGCCGATGGCACAACCGACAGCGAAAAAGCCCTGGTGCGCAAGGTCGCCTGGCGGTTGATGCCGCTGATCATGGTCTGCTACCTGTTCGCCTTCTTCGACCGCATCAACATCAGCTTCGCCAAGTTCCAGCTGCAGACCGACCTGGGCTTCAGCGACACCGCCTATGGCCTTGGCGCCAGCCTGTTCGTGGTCGGTTATGTGCTGTTCGAGGTGCCCAGCAACCTGATGCTGTACAAGGTTGGCGCACGCCGCTGGATTGCCCGCATCATGATTTCCTGGGGGCTGGCCACGGCCGCGATGGTGTTCGTGAGCAACGAGTGGCAGTTCTATGCGCTGCGCTTCATCATCGGTGCCATGGAAGCCGGCTTTGCCCCGGGTGTGCTGTACTACCTGACGCTGTGGTTCCCCAGCCACTACCGGGGCCGCATCACCTCGTTGCTGTTCCTCGCTTCGGCCTTCGCCGGGCTGTTCGGTGCGCCGTTCTCGGGCCTGATCCTCGGCCACCTCGACGGTGCCTTGCAAATGCGCGGCTGGCACTGGCTGTTCCTGCTCGGCGGCCTGCCTTGCGTGGCCCTTGGTCTGTTGGTGCTGACCCGGCTCAAAGACCGCATCGAGGACGCCGGCTGGCTGAACCAGGCGGAAAAGCAGCTGCTGCTGTCGCGCATCGACCCGCCGCAGGCCGCCCATGGCCAAGGCTCGTTGCTGCAGGCCATCCGTATTCCGGGTTTCCTGACCCTGGGGCTGATCTACTTCCTGATCCAGATTGCATCCTATGGCCTGAACTTCTGGGCGCCGCAGCTGATCCGCAGTGCTGGTACCGAAAACCCGTCGATGATCGGTCTGCTGACGGCCATCCCCTACATCTGCGGCGCCATTGCCATGGTCGTGTGCGGGCGCCTGTCGGATGCCACGGGCGAACGGCGCTGGTTCACCGCCGGGCTGATCTCGCTGGGCGCGCTGGGCTTCCTCTGCGCCGGGCTGTTCGATGACAACACGCCGTTGCTGCTGGTGTCCCTCGGCCTGCTGGGCGCAGGTGTGGTGGCATCTATCCCGAGCTTCTGGGCATTGCCACCGAAACTGCTGGCCGGGGCTGGCGCCGGTGCAGCCGGGGGCATCGCCTTGATCAATACCTTGGGCCAACTGGGCGGTATCGTCAGCCCGGTACTGGTGGGCCGCATCCGTGACCTGACCGGCACCACCACACCGGCGCTGTACCTGATTGCCGGCGCCTGCGTGGTGACGGCGCTGCTGGTACTGTTCGCCCTGCCAGAGAAACTGCGCACACGGGATGTACCGAACCGTTGAGGCCCTTTCGCGGGCAGCCCGCCCCTACAGGAAAAGCAGTACCTGTGGGGCGGGCGTGCCCGCGAAAAAGCCGACACGGGTTCGAACTGTGAACCCGTTCGAGATGCCGTCTTGCCACGATTGCGCCGCTCTAGGCCGTGGGTTCTAATGCCCGACCCCGGCTTATCTTCGCCATCCAAGGACGCTTGAACATGTACAGGAAGATCGTACCGCTGGCGCTGCTGGCCACCCTGGCCGGCTGCTCGGACACCAAGGACGCCAGCGAGGCCAACTTCCACAAGGCGGCCCAGGCCTACCTCGACACGCAGTACCCCCACTGCTTCGTGGTCACCGATTTCCCCACCAAGACCCAGGACTTCGACGTCACCGGCACCAACAAGGCGCTGCATGCCCTGGCCAGAGTCGGTATCGTCAGCGAGCAGGAAATCTCCCGCGTCGAAGTGCCGGAGCGCCTGTGGCAACCGGCCCGCACCGATATCTACTATGCCTACGACCTCACTGACGAGGGTCGCAAGTACTACAAGGCCGATGCCCAGAAGATGCTAAACGGCCAGACCCGCGGCGGGCTGTGCTTTGGCAAGGCAGAGGTGACGGCGATCGAGCAGTTCAGCGAACCGGGGCAGATGATGGGCCACACCGTTGCCGATGTGACCTACGCCTACAAGATCACCGGCCTGCCGGACTGGGCGGCCAATGACGACGTCAGGGCCAACATCCGTGACCTGGGCACTGCCGTGGCGACCCTTGATAAGCCGGCCCGGGAAAAACGGGTAATGGTGCTGACCAACAAGGGCTGGGTGCACGAGCGTTTGTTCGACAAGTAAGGTTTACAGCCACCAGGCCAGAACCACCGGCAGCCAGAGGAACGACAGCACGGTCGAACACATCACCAGGTTCGCCACCTGCTCCGGCTGCCGGTTGGCGCGCACCGCCATCAGGTAATTGAACACCGCGACCGGCATCGCCGACTGCACCATCAGCACTGCCCGCTCCATGCTCTCCATGCCCAGGGCCGCGCCCACCGCCCAACCTACCGCCGCACCCAGCACGATGCGCACACCGCCCAGCAGCAGGCCGCCGCCGATATGCTGCGGGCGGATGCTGGCCAGCGACACGCCCAGGGTCAGTAGCATCAGCGGGATCGACATGCCGCCCAGCAGGTCGGCGGTGTTGGCCAGCCAGCGTGGCAGTTCGAAGTCGAGGAAGATGATCGGCATGGCGCCGGCCAGGCTGATGACGATCGGGTTGCGCAGCAAGGCCTTGAACGAGGCGACCGTGCCGGAAATGGCCATGCCCAGGGTGAACTGCACGATCGACAAGGTCAGGAAGAACGCCACCGCCAGGGCCAGGCCATGCTCGCCGAAGGCATACAGGCTGATCGGCAGGCCCATGTTGCCGGTGTTGGGGAACATGAATGCCGGCAGCAGCACCCGCCAATGCTGGCCCGAGACGCGGCACACCAGCAGCCCGGCCACAGCCATGCCCACGGTGCATAGCAGGCAGGCCATGGCCATGCTGGTGAACGCCGTAGCGTCCAGCTCGGTGCGGCTCAGGGTCGACAGCACCAGCGACGGCGTACCGACGGTCATGACCATGCGGGCGATGAATTCGGTGGGGTAATCAAGGCCTTTGCGGGCCCAGGCGTAGCCGATGCCGGCGACGATGAAGACCGGGGCGAGGACGGCGAACAGCGAAGCGAGCATGGGGCGGGCCTTCCTTGGTGAGAATGCCGATTATGCCGCAGCCTTGAGGAATCTGGGGCCGCTGCGCGACCCTTTCGCGACACAAGGCCGCTCCTACAGGAGATCGCACGTCCTGTAGGAGCGGCCTTGTGTCGCGAAAGGGTCGCGCAGCGGCCCCAAAGATGTCAGATCAGGGCACAAAGCTGTCGCATCCCGCCCTGCGTCGTCTCGTCGCAGGCCTTGGCCTCTTGGGCAAATCGATCACAACCCGTAGAATCGCGCTTCCTTTTCGCCCGTCGCCTTGAACGGTGGCAACCGGCAGCAACGACAGAGTCCAGGCCTGAACACATGGTGCCCATGTGAAATAGGCTCAACCGAATCCGCCCGGCCCCGCTCTTTCAGGGGCCAGCGGTTGAGTCTTGCCCAGGTCGCATCCAGCCCAGGCACATCCGTGCAGCTTTTTCGGCCCTTGATGGGTCCGTTTGGCGTGCGCGTTCGAAGAGGCGTTTTTCTGACCGCCACTCCAACTTGAGGTTTGTATGTCTCCGCGTTTGCTGGCCATGGCGCTGGCGCCCCTGCTCGGGCTGTTCATCATTGCCCTGGGCAACGGCTTCATGTCTTCCCTTACCACCCTGCGCCTGGACGCTGCCGGAGAATCGGCAACGACCATCGGCATCGTCTCGTCGACCTATTTCATCGGCCTGACCCTCGGGGCCATCTTCAACGACCGGCTGATCCTGCGCATCGGCCATATCCGCGCCTACACCAGCTTCGCCTCGCTGATCGCCGCTACCATCCTGCTGCAGGGGCTGTTCTACGACGTTACCTGGTGGTCGGTGCTGCGGCTGATCAATGGCTGGGCGGCGGTCGGTGTATTCCTGGTGATCGAAAGCTGGCTGCTGCTGGCCGGTGACGCGAAGATCCGCGGGCGCCTGCTGGCGCTGTACATGATTGCTTTCTATGGCGCAGGTGTGATCGCCCAGGCCGGCCTTGGCGAAATCACCCACCTGGGCGACAGCGCCCCGTTCATGCTTGCCGGCATGCTCGCCGCACTGTCGGTACTGCCGATCGTGATCCTGCCGCGGGTATCGCCACTGCTGGATCAGGTCGAGCCGCTCAAGCCACGGCAATTGCTGGGCGTTGCCCCGTCGGGGCTGGTCGGCTGCTTTGGTTCGGGTGTGGTCATTGCGGGTATCTACGCCCTGTTGCCGCTGTACCTGCAGCGCATCGGCCTGGATGTCGGCGAAGTCGGCAACATGATGGCCTGGGTGATCCTCGGCGCCATGCTGTTGCAATACCCGGTGGGGCGCTGGTCCGACCGCAAGGACCGCCAGGATGTGCTGATTGCCCTGGCCGGGCTGTGCATGGTGCTGTCGCTGGTCACGGTGTTCCTGCCTTCGGATTCGGCCCTGCTGCCGGCCATGCTGTTCCTGCTCGGTGGCGGCGTGTTCGCGCTGTACCCGGTGGCGGTCAGCCATGCTGCCGACCGGGCGCCATCCGACGCCCTGGTGCCGATGATCCAGGGCCTGCTGCTGATCAACTCGCTGGGCTCGGCCATGGCGCCGCTGGCGATTTCGCCGGCGATGACCGAATTTGGCGAAGTGGGGCTGTTCTGGGCCTTTGCCGTGGTCAACCTGGGCATGGTGTGCTTCTTCCTCTGGCGCCGCGGCAAGCGCCCGGCGGCGGAGCACCCGGCGCCGTTCACGGCATCGACCACCTTCTCGCCGACCGGCGCGGAGCTGCGGGTGACCGAGGACCTGATGCATGCGGCGCAGGAACACCCGCCCCTGGAGCCCACCGAAGCGGCTGCACCAACCGCGCAGCCAGACACCAAGTAAATGCAGGGGCCGCTTATTAGCGGCCCTTTTTTTTGACCGCCCGTCGCCCATGGGGCACCCCAGCCTCCTCCGCCAGCCAAACGAATGACAGATCATCCTCCCAGGAGACTTGCCATGACCCGCATTCATTCGCTGTTGCTCGCCCTCGCCATGGGTATCGCCACCACCACCAGCTACGCCGCGACGGACATGACCAATACCGACAGCCACCCGAAAACCGACCAGCGCGGTGGCAAGACTGCCGGTGAAGGTAGCAGTGTCAACAACCCGGGCGGTTCCAAGGACAACGACAGCAGCGACACCGGCAGCAATACCGATGCCGCCGACGGTGCCGCTGGCGGCTCCAACAGCACCGGCGAAGCCACAGGCTCCGGTGCCGGCCACACCGGGGGCACTGCCGAAGACCAGGACAGCCGCTGACCGGTAGCTGGTCTACACTGCGGCGCTAAGCCCTGCAGAGGAATCGCCATGAACCTCAAACCCTGGCTGCTCGCCGCCTTGCTGCCTTGCACTGCCATGGCTGCTGGCGGCGATTCTGCCGCGCTGGCGATCAGCTCGTCGTCATTCACCGATGGCGGTGTCATTGCCCTGCAGCAGGTCGGGCCCGACCCGGCCTGTGGTGCCGGTGAGGGGCGCACGCCACAATTGAGTTGGAAGAACCTGCCCTACGGCACGCAGTCGCTGGCCCTGGTGATGTTCGACCCGGACGGTGGCAAGGGCCTGGGGGTGGTGCACTGGATTGCCTACGACATCGACCCGTCGCTTGGCGCGCTGGAGGAAGGCGCCGGCTGGCAGACCAGCCAGGCACTGATCGTCGGGCGCAACTCGCACGGCACCATGACCTACCGCGGGCCTTGCCCGCCAGCCGGCGACAAGCCGCACCACTATGCACTGACCCTGATCGCTACCGACCTGCCGCTGGGCACCTTGCCCGAAGCACTGGACCGCAACGGCTTGCTGGAACTGCTGCAGGGGCATGCGCTAGGGGCGCAGAGCCTGGTTGGCCGGTACGGGCACTGATTGCCGAGACTGGCATTGCTTGTAGGAGCGGCCTTGTGTCCCGATAGGGCTGCAGAGCAGCCCCAGGATCTATGCGTTGGAGCAGAAGGTGCTGGGGCTGCTCTGCAGCCCTCTCGGGACACAAGGCCGCTCCTACAATGACCGCGTCCCATCAGCGCCAGTAACGCGAATCATCGACGATTTTCGCATGACTTTCGAACAACCCCGGCAGCTGTTCCTTGAGATAATCGATCCAGGTCCGCACCTTGGCATCCAGGTAATGCCGCGACGGGTAGATCGCATACAGCGCGTTTTCACGTAGCCGATACGGCGCCAGCAGCCGCCGCAGGCGCCCCTGTTCGATGGACTGGCTGGCGGTGTAGAACGGCAGCAGGCCGATACCCATGCCCAGTTCGCTGGCCACCAGCATGGCGTCGGCAACGTTGGTCAGGAAGCTGTCACGCGGGGCGATCACGCAGTGGTCGAGCCCCTGGGGGAACACCCAGTCACCTTCATGCATCGGATAGGCCATGCGCAGGCAGCGATGCTCGTGCAGATCTTCCGGCCGCTCGGGCACGCCATGGCTCTCAAGGTAGCTGGGCGCCGCGCAGGGGATGCTGAAGATGGTGCCCAACGGCACGGCAATCAGCTGCGAGTCGGGCAAGGCCTCGTCCACCGTGATCACCACATCATGCCCCTCGGCCAGCGGGTCGGGGTTGCGCTGGGACAGCGTCAGCTCGATGGCCACCTCCGGACATAGGGCGTTGTACCCGGCCACCAGCGGCATCAGCAGCATGCCCAGGCCGTGCGGGCAATGCAGGCGCAAGCGGCCACGCGGGGTGAGGTGCGCGCCGCGGGCTTCATCCATGGCCTCGTCGGTCAACGCCATGATCTGACGCGCCCGCTCAAGAAACCGCTCGCCCGCCTCGCTCATGCGCAGGCGCCGGGTGGTGCGGTGCAGCAGGCGGGTTTGCAGCTGGTTCTCAAGCTCGGCAACGATCCGCGACACCTGCGCCGCTGAAATGTCGAGGGCATTGGCGGCTGCAGCAAAGCTGCCGCACTCCACTACCCGAGCAAAGGTACGCATGGCGTGCAGCATGTCCATGGGGGTTCGGCTCCTAGATCGATCTTATTCGTACGTTCCAGGCAGGAATCTATCACGACTTAGCCCATTTATTGAGGATCACCAATGAATACATCATTGGTAAAACATTGGAAAAGGAGCCTGCCATGAAACGTTCTATCGCTTTTGTCGCCCTGTCTGCCGCCCTTGCCTCGTTTGGCGCCTTCGCCGATACGCCGGCCAGCCAGCCGACCGCCAGCAACTATGAGTACGGTATGCCGCTGGATGTGGCCAAGGTCATCTCGATCACCCCGGCCAGCAACGCCGCCGACTGCCAGGTCGGTACCGCGCACATGGTGTATGTCGACCACAAAGGCCAGAAACGCGAAATCGACTACCGCGAAATGGGCAACTGCTCGCAGCAGTGAGTCAGGCCAGTACCGCGTTGATCCAGCCAATCTGCCGAGCGAACTCACACAGTTTTTCCTGCGGGATGGCATCGCGGGCACGCTCGAAGTTGGCCAGGCTTTGCTGTTTCTGACCCAACATACGCTGCCACTTGGTCAGGAACGCCGGGCTTTTCTCACGCATCAGCACTGGGCCGAAATACAACTCCTCGGCACTGTAGGCCACCGCCTCGTCGGGTTCGGCCACGATGATCTCGTAGTCGAAACGGTTTTCCCGCAGCAGTTCTTCGCTGACGATCCGGTAGCCGTTATGCATCAGCCAGCTGCGCAGTTCGCGCTCATCGCCATTGGGCTGCAGGATCAGGCGCTCGTTGCCGTTCAGGCGCGCCTTGCCACGTTCTAGAATTTCGCACATGGTCTTGCCACCCATGCCGCACAGGCTGATGGCCGATATGCGGTCGTGGGGCTCGATGGCCTCCAGGCCGTCGGCCAGGCGCACGGTGACGGTTTCGCTCAGGCCATTGCGGCGCACGTTGCGCTGCGCTGACGCGTAAGGCGTCTGCGCCACCTCACCGGCCACCCCGGCTTCGATCACGCCCCGCAGCGCCAGTGCCACCGGCAGGTAGCCGTGGTCCGAGCCGATATCGGCCAGGCGCGCGCCTTGCGGCACATGCGCTGCCACACGCTCCAGGCGCATCGATAATGTCTGTTCGTTCAACTCCGGCCCCTTGCTCAACAATCGGCGGCGATTCTGACCGCCTGGGCTCGGTATTTCAATGCATAGAGGCCCAACGGCTCGACCCTTGCGGCCTGCTCGCGTAGGCTTGCCACTTTCCTTCCGTTGCAAGGCAAACCCCCATGGCAGATCTCATCTTCACACCGGATTCCGACGCCGAGTCCATTTCCTCCGACGTCGCCGAATACAACGGCATCCTTGTGACTACCCAGATTCCGGCCGATCTCGGCGCCGACATCACCCAGCAGAGCGAGAGCACCCTGCAGGCCCTGAAAGACGCGCTGGAAAAAGCCGGCAGCGGCATGGACCGGGTCATGCACCTGACCATCTACCTGACCGACATGGCCGACCGCGCCGCGTTCAACGAGGTCTACCAGCGCTTCTTCAGCAAGCCGTGGCCAGTGCGTGCCGCGGTTGGCGTGGCAGCGCTGGCCTACCCTGAGATGCGCGTAGAAGTCACCGCGATGGCTGCCAAACGTTAACCCGATTCGATCTGTGGTTGGCCCCTGGGGCTGCGTTGCAGCCCCCGCGATTCCAACCTTCAAAGCAGGACGCTGCATGCATTACCCCCCTTTTCGCCGCAAGGCCCTGATCGCCTTGCTGCCCGGCCTGGGCCTGTGCCCGCTGGCCCAAGCCGAAACCGCCACCACCTTCAACCTGCTGGAACCGGTGGTGGTCACCGGCACCTACACGCCCAACCCAAGCTTCGACCTGCCCTACTCCATCGACACCGTCGACCGCGACCAGATCGCCGATGGCCAACTGGGCGTCAACCTGTCGGAGGCGCTCAACCGCGTACCCGGCCTGGTAGTGCAGAACCGCCAGAACTACGCCCAGGACCTGCAGATTTCCTCGCGTGGCTATGGCGCCCGCTCGGCCTTCGGCATCCGTGGCATCAAGCTGCTCAGCGACGGTATCCCGGCCAGCACCCCGGATGGCCAGGGCCAGGCGGCCTCGTTGAACCTGGACGTGGCGGACCGCATCGAAGTGCTGCGCGGCCCGGCGTCTGCCATCTACGGCAGCAATGCCGGTGGCGTGATCCAGATGTTCTCCCGCGATGGCTCCGGCCCACCCAAGGTGGGCGCCGAAACCACCTTCGGCAGCGATGGCTTCAACAAGAACCACGTCTACAGCGAAGGCGGCAGCGAGCAGGCCGGCTTCCTGGTCGATGCCTCGCGCATGGACACCGACGGCTACCGCGACCACAGTGCCGCCCGCCGCGACCAGACCTTCGCCAAGGTGCACGTCAAACCGGACGCAGACAGCCGCCTGGCACTGATCTTCAGCACCCTGGAGCAGAACGGCACGCAAGACCCGCTCGGCCAGACCTGGGACGCCTACAAGCACGACCCACGCTCGGTGGCGGCGCGCGCCGAGGAATACAACACGCGCAAGAGCATCCACCATCAGCAGGTGGGCATGAACTACGAGCGCTATTTCGGCGATGCGACCCTGCAGTTCAACCTGTATGCCGGCAAGCGCAGCGTCATTCAGTACCTGTCGATCCCGAAGACGATTACCACATCCAAGGATGTCGTTTTACCGAATCCAGCTAATGCACGGGGCGGCGGCGTGGTCGACTTCGACCGCGAGTTCCACGGCGGCACCCTGCGCTGGATCCAGCCGGTCAGCGCCGCCCCCGGCAACCTGACGCTGACTTTCGGTGCCGACTACGACCGCAGCCGCGACGACCGCCGTGGTTTCCAGAACTTCAGCGGTAACACCCTGGGCGTGAAAGGCGACCTGCGCCGTGATGAACAAGACACCGCCACCAGCCTTGACCCCTATGTGCAGGCGCATTGGGAACTGGACCGCTGGACCGTGGATGCCGGCTTGCGCCACAGCAGCATGGAAATGGAAGTGGACGACCGCTTCCTGGCCAACGGCGATGCCAGCGGCTCGAAGAAATACCAGCGCACCACACCGACCCTGTCGGTCATGTATGCCTTTACCCCGGACCTGCACGGCTACATCAGCGCCGGCAAGGCCTTCGAAACCCCGACCCAGGCGGAGATGGCCTACGCTCCCGGGGCACTCGAAGGCTTCAACTTCGGCCTGGAACCGGCTACCAGTACCCAGTACGAACTGGGCCTGAAGATGCGCCCGGATGAACGCACGCGGATCAACGCGGCGATCTTCGAAATCCGTACCAAGGACGAGATCGTGGTCGCGGCTTCGACCGATGGCCGTACCAGCTACCGCAACGCCGGCAAGACCCTGCGCCGCGGCTTCGAGCTGAGCGTGCAGCGCGAGCTGAACGCGCAATGGCAGGCCAACCTGGCCTATACCCTGCTCGATGCCACCTATGACGAGGCCTTCACCCAGGGCACCGCAACCATCGACAAGGGCAACCAGCTACCGGGCGTGCCGCGCAGCAGCCTGTTCGGCGAGCTGGTGTGGAAGCCGCGCGACGGTATCAGCATGGGGCTTGAGGGGCAGTACCGCAGCAAGGTGTATGTCGAGGACACCAACGACCAGCATGCGGCGCCGGGTTATGCGGTGTTCAACTGGCGCACGCAGTTCCAGCAGCATGTTGGGCCGTGGACGTTCCACCAGCTGGTGCGCCTGGACAACTTGCTCGACCGCCAGTATGTGGGCTCGGTGATTGTCGGCGATGGCAATGGCCGCTATTACGAGGCGGCGCCAGGCCGGTCCTGGTATGCCGGCGCGGGGCTGGAATACCAGTTCTGACTGCTTAGGGGCTGCCCTGCAGCCTTTCGCGGGCATGCCCGCTCCCACAGGGACCTGACCTGGCCTGGAGCTGATGGAGAACCTGTGGGAGCGGGCTTGTCGGGGCGCCGAACCGCCGCGAAAGGGCCGGTACAGCCAGCACACCTCTCGGCACTCAAGGATGCCACCCGCCCTATTCCCCGCTACAATGCCGCCCTAAACCGTGACAGCCCGAACCTATAACGACATGTCCCTTCCAAAGAATCACCTGGAACTGCTCAGCCCTGCCCGCGACGTGGCCATCGCCCGCGAGGCGATCCTGCACGGCGCTGATGCCATCTACATTGGCGGCCCGAGCTTCGGCGCGCGCCACAACGCCTGCAACGAAGTCAGCGATATCGCCGAACTGGTCGAGTTCGCCCGGCGCTACCATGCACGCGTGTTCACCACCATCAACACCATCCTCCACGACAACGAGCTGGAACCGGCGCGCAAGCTGATCCACCAGCTCTACGACGCCGGCGTCGACGCGCTGATCGTGCAGGACCTGGGGGTGATGGAGCTGGATATCCCGCCGATCGAGCTGCATGCCAGCACCCAGACCGATATCCGCACCCTGGAACGGGCCAAGTTCCTCGACCAGGCCGGCTTCTCCCAACTGGTACTGGCGCGCGAGCTGAACCTGCAGCAGATCCGCACCATCGCCAGCCAAACCGACGCGGCCATCGAGTTCTTCATCCACGGTGCGCTGTGCGTGGCCTTCTCCGGCCAGTGCAATATCTCCCACGCCCAGACCGGGCGCAGTGCCAACCGCGGTGACTGCTCCCAGGCCTGCCGCCTACCGTATACCCTGAAAGACGACCAGGGCCGCGTGGTGGCGTTCGAGAAGCACTTGCTGTCGATGAAGGACAACAACCAGACCGCCAACCTGGCCGACCTGGTCGATGCCGGCGTGCGCTCGTTCAAGATCGAAGGCCGCTACAAGGACATGGGCTATGTGAAGAACATCACCGCCCACTACCGCAAGGAGCTGGACGCCATCCTCGAAGGCCGCCCGGAACTGGCCCGCGCCTCCAGCGGCCGTACCGAGCACTTCTTCCTGCCCGACCCGGACAAGACCTTCCACCGTGGCAGCACCGACTATTTCGTCACCGACCGAAAGGTCGACATTGGCGCCTTCGACTCGCCGACCTTCACCGGCCTTGCGGTCGGCGTTGTGGAGAAAGTCGGCAAGCGCGACCTGCAGGTGGTCACCGAAGTGCCGCTGACCAATGGCGACGGCCTCAACGTGCTGGTCAAGCGTGAGGTGGTGGGTTTCCGCGCCAACATCGCCGAGCCGCGTGGCGAGTTCGAGGAAGACGGCCAGAAGCGCTATCGCTACCGCGTCGAACCCAACGAAATGCCGGAAGGCCTGCACAAGCTGCGGCCGAACCACCCGCTGTCGCGCAACCTCGACCATAACTGGCAGCAGGCCCTGCTGCGCACTTCGGCCGAGCGCCGGGTCGGCGTGGAATGGCATGCGGTGCTGCGCGAACAGCGCCTGATGCTGACGGTGAGCAGTGAGGAAGGCGTCAGCGTGCAGGTGGCCCTGGACGGCCCGTTCGGCGTCGCCAACAAGCCACAGCAGGCACTGGACCAGTTGCATGACCTGCTCGGCCAGCTGGGCACCACGATCTACCACGCCAACAGCATCGAGCTGGATGCGCCGCAGGCGTTCTTCATCCCCAACTCGCAGCTCAAGGCCCTGCGCCGTGAAGCCATCGACGCGCTGACCGCAGCCCGTGTGCAGGCTCACCCGCGCGGTGCGCGCAAGGCCGAGACCACGCCAGCACCGGTGTACCCGGAGTCGCACCTGTCGTTCCTGGCCAACGTCTACAACCAGAAGGCGCGCGACTTCTACCACCGCCATGGCGTGCAGCTGATCGACGCGGCGTACGAAGCCCACGAGGAGCACGGCGAAGTGCCGGTGATGATCACCAAGCACTGCCTGCGCTTCTCGTTCAACCTGTGCCCCAAGCAGGCCAAGGGCGTGACCGGCGTACGTACCAAGGTGGCGCCGATGCAGTTGATTCAGGGCGATGAAGTGCTGACCCTGAAGTTCGACTGCAAGCCGTGCGAGATGCATGTGATCGGCAAGATGAAAAACCACATCATCGACCTGCCGACGCCAGGTAGCGCGGTGGCCCAGGTGGTTGGCCATATCAGCCCGGAAGATCTGCTCAAGACCATTCCCCGCGCCCCGCACTGATGTTCAGTCCGTGAGGCCCATTCGCGGCTAAAGCCGCTCCTACAGACGGCGCAATACCTGTAGGAGCGGCTTCAGCCGCGAAAGGGCCGCTCAGCGGCCCCGTTTTTTGTCTCAGAGAATCCCCAACCCGCGCGCGGTACGGTCCACCGCAATGCGGGTTTTCTCCACCAGCTCATCCAATTCGCTGTGGTTGGCCACCAAGGCCGGCGCCATGATCATCCGCCCCAGGGTCGAACGAATGATCACCCCTTCCTCGAAGCCATAAGTGCGGCACTGCCAGGCCAGGTCGTTTTCATTTGCATAGCGTTTGCGGCTGCCCTTGTCTTCGGCAAACTGCAGTGCCGCCACCAGGCCGGCGCCTTGCACCTGGCCAATCAGTGGGTGGTTGGCGAACACTTCGCGCAGGATGCGCTGCAAGTACGGGCCGGTGTCTTCCTTGACCTGGCGCACGATGCCTTCATCGCGCAGCGCCTTGAGGTTGGCGATGGCCACCGCTGCCGCTACCGGGTGCCCGGAATAGGTCAGGCCGTGGGCAAACACCCCGCCCCGCTCGACCAGTGCCTCGGCGATGCGCTTGCTCAGCACCAGGCCGCCCATCGGCACGTAACCTGAGGTCAGGCCCTTGGCGATCGACAGGGTGTCCGGCTCGAAGCCGAAGTATTCATGGGCGAACCACTCGCCAGTGCGGCCAAAACCACCGATCACTTCGTCGGCACACAGCAGCACGTCGTACTGGCGGCAGATGCGCTGGATTTCCGGCCAGTAGCTTTCTGGCGGGAAAATCATGCCACCCGCGCCCTGGAACGGCTCGGCGATAAAGCCGGCGACGTTCTCGGCACCCAGTTCAAGGATCTTCTCTTCCAGCTGCAGGGCGCAACGGCGACCGAACTCGGCCGGGGTCAGGTCACCGCCTGCGGCGTACCAGTAGGGTTCGTCGATGTGCGCCACATCCGGGATCATGCCGCCCATCTCATGCATGAATTTCATGCCGCCCAGCGCAGTGGCTGCGAGGGTCGAGCCGTGGTAGCCGTTCCAGCGGCCGATCATGATCTTCTTGCTCGGCTGGCCAACCACCTGCCAATAGCGGCGCACGGTGCGGATCAGCACCTCGTTGGCCTCGGAGCCGGAGTTGGTGTAGATGGCATGGCTGTAGTGGCCTGGCAGCAGGCTGAACAACAGCTCGGACAGTTCGATCACCGCCGGGTGGGTGGTGTGGAAGAACATGTTGTAGTAGGCCAGCTGGTCCATCTGCGTGGCGGCGGCGGCAGTCAGGTCCTTGCGGCCGTAGCCGAGCTGGGTGCACCACAGGCCCGACATGCCGTCGAGGTAGCGCTTGCCGTCGCTGTCCCACAGGTGCAGGCGCTCGCCACCGACGATCACGCGCGGGCCTTCGGCGTTCAGCGCCTTCTGGTCGAGGAAGGCGTGGATGTGGTGGGCGGCGTCGCCGGCCTGGTAGTCACGGGTATCGCGCTGGGCTTGCAGCTTGGCTTGGAACGGTGCGTTCATTGTTGTTCTCCAGGGTAAAACGCGGCGTGCAGTTGTCCCTGCCAGACCGCTGACAGTAAAAATCGGGTGGGGTGAAGCGGCGCGTTCAGCGCCTTCGCAGGTAGCTTTCCAGCGGGTCTTTGCTCAGGCCTTCCTGAGCCTGGGCGAGCGAGTCGATGAACAGCGAAAACAATTCGGACTGCTTGGCGATATCGAGCTTGGTGTACAGATTCTTGCGGTGGGTCTTGACCGTGTCTTCGCTGATGCCCAGGCGCTCGGCCAGGGAACGGGTCGAGTGGCCGCGCAGCAGGTACTGGGCGATGCGGCACTCGCGCTCGGTGAGCAAAGAGGAGCCGAAGTTGTTCAGTGCGGCGTTGATCTGCCGGCCCAGGGCGCTCTCGAAACGCCCGCCGATGGCGTCGACGTCGAGGTGGCTCCACTGCCGCCGTACGGTGGCCACGACCCACGGGGCCACGCACTTGAGGTCGTTGACCTGCTGACGGTCCAGGCGGCGGGTGCTGGCCAGGGCCACGGCGATGGTCAGGTGTTCGTCGAGCGGCACGATGAAGTTGAGCTCGTCTTCCAGGTGGGCGTGCTGGTAGAACGCCAGGTAGTACTCGCTGCGCTTGAAGTGGTCGGGGGCGACGTCGCTGAGGCGGTAGCAACCGGGGGCGATGCCGTCCATGCAGGCGCGGTAGAACGGGCACAGCAGGTAGTAGCCTTCAAGGTACTTGTGGATGTTGCCTTCTGGCAGCCAGGGGCCTTCCTCGTCCTTTTCGAACAACGCCGAGGGCAACCCTTTGCGTGGGTAGAGGAACACGGTGATGGCCTGGCATGGCGCAATCAGCTTGAGTGCGGCGAACAGCGCCTCGACAAAGCCGGGCGAGCCCTGAGCATCGACGACACGGGCCATCTGCGCATACCAGTCGGGCGATTTCAGCCGGTCTTTGCTCATTGTCGTGATCCCATGCCGGGGTTGTTGTGGTTGGAATTCTTGCATGGGGCAGTGGTACAGGCCATCACCCTTCGGGGTGAGGGGGGGGAAATTGGCTTGGAGCGGGTAGGTTTTCAACGACGGTCTTGCAGCGCCTATCCGATCGAGCGCCGCCCGCGCGGCGCATCGCGGATGAATCCGCTCCTACATCTATTCCGGGCCAATCAGTCCTGGGGATACACCGGTGTCCAGCTTGTTTGTTCCCTGCAATATCCAAGGTGACGCTGTTGCCGTACCCCTTTCTCCAGCCATGCGCCAAGGGTACGCGCGCCAAGGGCGCAGGAATAACTGGCCCGAAACAGATGTAGGAGCGTATTCATCCGCGATGCGCCGCGCGGGCGGCGCTCGTTCTCACAGACACTGCAATTCCATCGGCAAGCACCTATCAGCCCCTACGCATCCTCCCCTGCTGGATGCATAGCATTTGACGCCACTCGCGCCGCATGCTCTCCTTACGCCTTGCGTCAGGTGCCCCCCTTGGGGGTGAAACGGGAAATCGGTGCGTCACAGGCCCTCGCCAGGGCCGGGCAAATCCGGTGCTGCCCCCGCAACGGTAAGCGAGCGAAGCATCCAGACCACTGTGCCACGCAGTTCGGCATGGGAAGGTGATGCTTTTCAAGGAGCCCTGCTCCTCCTCGCAAGCCCGGAGACCGGCCTGGCGTTCATGAACACCCCGCGGTGGGCGGGCGCTGTCGCATTCCCTCGGGTGCCTCGCCCCCGGGGCTGCCGCGCCTGTCCCATGCCCTTACAAAAAGCAAAGCAGAGGATCGCGTCATGCCCATCACCAGCGCCAAACACAGCATCGCCACCCCCGTATCCCTCAGCCAGCGCATGGTCATCGCCGTCGGCGCCAGCCTGCTCGGCCTGTGCCTGGTCTACTTTGCCGGCTTCTCGCATATCGAAGCCGTGCACAACGCCGCGCACGACACCCGCCACAGCGCCGCCTTCCCTTGCCACTGAGGCTGCCATGATCAAGCGTATCGCCCGCACTGCCGGGTTCAGCGGCCTGCTCGCCGCCCTGTTGCTGACCCTGCTGCAAAGCTTCTGGGTCGCACCGCTGATCCTCCAGGCGGAAACCTACGAATCGGCCGCCCCCGCAGCCGAGCACCACAGCCACGGCGAAGAAGCCAGCGCCGGCCACAGCCACAGCGAAGAAGCCTGGTCGCCAGAGGATGGCTGGCAGCGCATCCTGTCGACCACCGGCGGCAATCTGGTGGTTGCCGTCGGCTTCGCCTTGATCCTCACCGCCCTCTACAGCCTGCGTGAACCGAGCCGCACCAGCACTGGCGCACTGTGGGGAATGGCCGGCTTTGCCGTGTTCTGCCTGGCACCGACCCTGGGCTTGCCACCAGAACTGCCAGGCACTGCCGCCGCCGACCTCGGTCAGCGCCAGAGCTGGTGGATCGGCACCGCAGCCGCCACCGCACTGGGCCTGGCATTGCTGGTGTTCGCCCGCCATGGGTTGCTCAAGGCACTGGGCGCGGTACTACTGGTAGTGCCCCACGTGGTCGGCGCGCCACAGCCGGAGGTCCACGAAAGCCTGGCCCCGCAAGCGCTGGAAAATCAGTTCAAGATCGCTTCCTGGCTGACCAACGCGGCGTTCTGGGTGGCCCTGGGCCTGCTCAGCGCCTGGCTGTATCGCCGCTCCAGCCACGCCTGATGGCTATCGACCCAACCCTGCCGGCGTTGTACGCCGGCTTCGGTTGCCGCCGGGGCTGCCCGGTGGAGGTTCTCGATACCTTGTTGCAGGAAGTGCTGCAGCGTCATGGCCTGAGCACCTCAGCGCTTCACGGCATTGCCAGCATCGCCGGCAAAGCCGATGAGCCAGGCCTGCAACAACTCGCCGCACGTCACGCCCTGCCGTTGCTGGTTTTCGATGCCGGGCAACTGCAGGCGTTCGAGCCACAACTCAGTCACCGCTCCCCTGTCGCCTATGCCCACAGCGGCTGCTGGGGCGTGGCCGAGAGCGCGGCACTGGCCCTGGCCAGCCTCAGTCACGCTCGCGCCACACTCAAGGTGGCCCGGCAGGTGCTCGGCCCCGCTACCCTGGCACTGGCCTGCAGCAGATAATCGCATTTTTCACCTATTCAAGGATTTGCCATGACGGTCTACTTCATCGGCGCCGGCCCCGGCGATCCGGAACTGATCACGGTCAAGGGCCAGCGCCTGATCCGCCAGTGCCCGGTGATCATCTACGCAGGCTCCCTGGTACCCGCCGCGGTGCTCGAAGGCCATCGTGCCGGGACGGTCATCAACAGTGCCGAACTTCACCTTGAGCAGATCATCGACGCCATCCGCGCCGCCCATGCCAAGGGCCAGGACGTGGCCCGGGTGCACAGTGGCGACCCCAGCCTGTACGGCGCCATCGGCGAGCAGATCCGCCACCTGCGCGAACTGGGCATCGACTACCAGATAGTCCCCGGGGTCACAGCCACCGCAGCCAGTGCGGCGCTGCTTGGCTGCGAACTGACCCTGCCGCAAGTGGCACAGACGGTCATCCTCACCCGCTACGGCGACAGCTCCCCCATGCCCGCAGGCGAACAGCTCGGCGACCTTGCCCGCCATGGCAGCACCCTGGCCATTCACCTCGGGGTCAAGCACCTGCCACGCATCGTCGAAGAACTGCTGCCCCACTACGGTCCCGACTGCCCGATCGCAGTGGTTCATCGCGCCACCTGGCCGGATCAGGACTGGGTGCGCGGTACGCTGGCCGATATCGTCGAGCAGGTTGCCAGCAAGGGCTTTCGACGCACTGCACTGATCCTCGTCGGCCATGTGCTCGGCGATGCACCGTTCACCGAGTCGGCGTTGTACCGCGCCGGCCACGCCCACCTGTACCGCCCCGGCGAGTAGCATTGCAAAGGCGACAAAGGGCGGAGCAGACTGCACATTCCACCAGACCGGAGGGATACCCATGCTGGAGCTGCGCCCTAATTGTGAATGCTGTGATGCCGATCTGCCGGGCGATAGCCCGGATGCGATGATCTGCTCTTTCGAATGTACCTTCTGCCGCCACTGCGCCCACAGCCGCTTGCAGGGGCGCTGCCCGAATTGCAGTGGCCAGCTGCTGGCCCGCCCAACACGGGTGGGCCAGGCCTTGAGCAACAACCCCGCCTCGACCCAGCGCGTCCTCAAGCCACACCCGGCCTGCGCCTGACCTTCCCCCCAGCACAGGTATCGTCGCCTCTGGCGATGCCTGTAACGGCATTTTTGTAGGAAATTTCTACAATACCGGCTTGCTTGTTCAACATATCTATACTCGCCATTACCTAGGATCCGGAATGGTCGTATCGTGCCGCACAGCAGAAAAAGCTTGCAGACGTCTCCTGATTGCTTCGGGGGGCCGACCACATTCCGACAGGAGTTAGTGACATGACAACAGTGCTGATCGTTGATGATCATGCCATCGTCCGTTTTTCCTTGCGCATACTGCTTGAGCGTGAGCGCTTCCGTGTCGTCGGCGAAGTCGACAATGGCAGTGAAGTGGCGCAGAAGGTGCGCGATTTGCGGCCCGATGTGGTGGTGCTGGATATAGGGCTCCCCGGCCTGGATGGCATGGAGGTCATCAAGCGCCTGCAACAACAGGAACCAGCACCGAAAATCATGGTGCTGACCGGGCAGGCCACCGATCTTTACGTACGCCGCTGCCTGGATGCCGGCATCGGTGCATTTGTCACCAAAGGCGAGGATCTGGACGCCGTAGTATTCGCCCTCAAGGCCCTGATCAAAGGCTACTCCACCTTTCCGCAGATGGCGGTCAACAGCAACACCCTGGAGAGCGAGCCTGAGCGCCTGAGCAGCCTGTCCAACCGTGAGATGGAAGTGCTGCGGCGCCTGAGCCGTGGTGAAAACAACAAGAACATCGGCGCCTGCATGAACCTCAGCGCCAAGACCATCAGCACCTACCGTGGTCGCATCATGGAAAAGCTCAAGACCGAGTCATTGGTGGAAATGGTTGATCTGGCCAAACGCAACCATGTCAACTGAACACCCGGGCAGTATGGAGCGTGTCCTGGCCTGCCTGACGCTGTTCATCACCCTGGCCTGCTTACCGCTCATGGCCTTCGCCGAAAGTGAACCACGGCATTTGCTGGCACGCGCCACCAGTGCCGCGCCCCCCCTGCAACTGGATGCAGCCGATCGCCAGTGGCTGCGCCAGCGCGGCGTCTTGTTGCTGGGAAGTTCCCGGCCAGATTACCCGCCGTTCGAGATCAACGTCAGCCCGGCTGATTATGAAGGCCTCAGTGCCGACTATGCCGGGCTGATCGCCGAACAGCTGGGCATCCCGATCGAAGTCAGGCGGTTCGGCAGCCGCCACGAAGCGATCGACGCATTGCGCACAGGCAAGATCGACTTGCTGGGCAGCTCCAATGGCTTCGAAGCAGCCGATGCCCAGCTCAGTCTCAGCGTGCCCTACGCCGATGATCTGCCAGTGATCGTGACGCGTCAGGATACACCCCTGAAGCTGAGCAACGACCTGGCCGGTTTACGCTTGGCAATGGTCGACCACTACCTGCCGGGCGAGACCGTTCGCGCGCTCTACCCTAAGGCACAACTGAGCCTCTATCGCTCGACCCTGGCAGGCCTGGCAGCGGTCGAGCTGGGTGAGGCGGACGCTTATCTGGGCGATGCCATCAGTACCGACTACCTGATTGGCAAAAGCTACCAAGGCACGATGAAGATCGACCATTTTTCACAGGTGGCACCCGCCAGCTTTGCCTTCGCTTTCGCCAATGACAATGTGCGGCTGCACCGCCTGGTCGACAGTGCCATGGCCAGGATCACCGAAAGCGAACGCCTGAATATCCTGCGCCGCTGGAGCAGCGGCAATACCAGCTTGTTGCTTGAGCGTCACCTGTCGGCACTGACAGACGAAGAGCTGAACTGGATAGCCCGCCATCCGACCATAAGCGTGCTGGTCGATACCGCCCTTGCCCCGCTGACCTTCAACGACGCCCAACAGCATATCAACGGGATTACCGTCGACCTCCTCAAACAAATTACCCTGCGCACCGGCTTGCAGTTCGAATTCATCGAACGAGACACCGTGCAGCAGATGGTCGAACAAGTTGCACGCGGAGAGGCACAGATGATCGGGGCACTGGGCTATGGCACAGAACGCGCGACGCAGCTGCGCTATACCCGCCCCTATCTGGTCAGCCCACGCGTGCTGGTGACCCGCATTCAGGCGCCCTCGCCCTTGCAAGATGGAAACCTCGATACGCAGCGCATCGCCCTTCTGCATGGCTCCCACCTGCGCGACGAAGTGATGCGCCGCTTTCCTCATGCGAAACTGGTCATGGTCAACAACCCCCTTGGCCTGATGGAAGCAGTGGCCAATGGCGATGCTGACGTCGCCTATAGCAGCTATATCAATGCCTCGTACTACACCAACCACGTATTCAAGGGGCAACTGCGTATCGCCAGTGTCATGGACGACGAGCCAGCTGCCGCCGCCTTCGCCGTGGCACCTGACCAGCCGCAACTGCAGGCCATCCTCGACAAGGCACTGATCAGTATTCCCCCAGAAGAGCTGGGTCAGTTGATAAACCGCTGGCACACCAGCACCTTGGTCAGTGACAGCCCTTGGCGCAACTACCGCACACTGACACTGCAAGTGCTGGTGCTGTCAGCCCTGCTGCTGGCGGGCGTGGTGTTCTGGAACAGCTACCTGCGCAAGTTGATCCACCAACGCACCGAAGCTCAACGCGCGCTCCAGACACAACTGGCCTTCAGCCGCGGGTTGCTGGAGCAGCTGCGCCAAGCCAAGGACGAAGCCGAACAGGCCAGCAAGACCAAAAGCGCGTTCGTGGCGACCATGAGCCATGAGATACGTACTCCCATGAACGCGGTGATCGGCTTGCTGGAGCTGGCACTGAATGACAACCGCTCTGGCCGTTGCGACACTCAGGTCCTGCAAACCGCTCACGACTCCGCCATCGGCCTGCTCGGGCTGATCGGCGACATCCTCGACATATCCCGCATCGAAACCGGGCACATGACCCTCCAGCCTGTAGCGACCGACCTGGTCGACCTGGTACGCAGCACGCTGCGGGTATTCGAGGGCAATGCACGGATAAAGGGCCTGCACCTGCAAAGCGAGCTGCCTGACGAGCCACTCTGGGTCCTGGCCGACCCGTTGCGGATCAAGCAGATCCTTTCCAACCTGCTGAGCAATGCGATCAAGTTCACTGACCGTGGCGACGTCGTGGCGCGCCTTGCATTCAAACCCTCGGCGGCAGGCGAAACCGTGCTGATAGAGTTGGGCGTGAGCGACACCGGCATCGGCATTGCCCCCCAGGATCAGGCGCGGCTGTTCAACACCTTCACCCAGGCCTCAGGCCCACGGGCCAGCCAGGGCGCTGGCCTGGGCCTGGTGATCAGCCGGACGTTGGCCGAGCTTATGGGCGGCAGGCTCGACCTGCAAAGCGTGGAAGGCGTCGGCACCCGCGTGCGCGTCCAGTTGCAGCTTGTACCGAGCGCGCCAGCCGCACCGGTGGAGCTCAACCAGGACGACGACGAAGCCGTCAGCGGGCAACTGAATGTGCTGGTGGTCGATGACTACCCTGCCAACCTGATGCTGCTGGAAAAGCAGCTCAACAGCCTCGGCCACCAGGTGACGCTGGCCGAAAATGGCGAAATTGCCCTGGCCTTGTGGCAAGCGCACACATTCGATCTGGTCATCACCGACTGCAGCATGCCGGTGATGGACGGCCATGAGCTGGCCCGCAGGCTGCGCCAGCTGGAGCAAGCCAGCGGGCAGCCCGCCTGCAGCATTCTCGGAGTGACAGCCAATGCCCAGGCCGAAGAGCGTCAACGCTGCCTGGAAAGCGGCATGGACGACTGCCTGTTCAAGCCCATCGGGCTGCGCACACTGAAGGCTCACCTGCCGCACCTGCGAACCAGCGCGCCGACGTCAGCCCCCAACACAAGCGGCTTCGACCTCAACGAACTGCGGCACCTGACCCAGGACGACCAGCAGCTGACCAGGCGCCTGCTCGAACAACTGACACACAGTGCCCAGCAAGACCTGGCCGCCCTGCAAGCGCTTGGCCCCGCCAGCGACCACGAGGCATTGCGTGCCCTTGCCCACCGTATAAAAGGGGGCGCCAAGATGCTGCGGGTACGTGGCGTGGTCAAGGATTGCGAAGCCATCGAACAGGCACACGCCCTGGGGCTGCCGACGGAGGCATTGCGCCTGCAGCTGGAAGCGA
Source organism: Pseudomonas sp. URMO17WK12:I7 (assembly GCF_003269045.1). NCBI lineage: Bacteria > Pseudomonadati > Pseudomonadota > Gammaproteobacteria > Pseudomonadales > Pseudomonadaceae > Pseudomonas > Pseudomonas sp. URMO17WK12:I7. The sequence goes on from NZ_QLTL01000022.1 coordinate 34,525, forward strand.
GCCTGCAGGCCTTGCTGAGGGAGCTGGGCAATTCCCTCAGTGCAATTGCAGCGTCGAGCTGATCTGGCTGATGGCGTCGACCACGTGGCGGGAGCCCTGCTGGATTTCCATGATCACCGTCCCCGCCTCGTTGGCCAGCTCAACGCCCCGCCCGGTACGTGACAGGCTCGACTGCATGCTGGCCACGGCGGTCAGCGACAGGTCGTGGTTCTGCCGCACCACATCGACGATCTCCAGCGTCGCCTTGCTGGTGCGCGCCGCCAGGCTGCGTACTTCATCGGCAACCACGGCAAAGCCGCGGCCATGCTCACCGGCCCGGGCCGCCTCGATGGCCGCGTTCAAGGCCAGCAGGTTGGTCTGGTCGGCGATACCACGGATAGTCAGCACGATCTGCCCGATCACATCCGATTGCTTGCTCACCGCATCGATGCTGCGCGCGGCATCATTGAGTTCCTGGGAAATCTGCTCGATCACCGCCACGGTCTGCTGCACCACCTCGGTACCCTTGCGCGCGCAGGCATCGGTCTGCACCGAGCTGGCGTGGGCTGCATCAGCGGCGCTCTGCTGGGTGCTGACCTGCGCGGTGATGTCGCTGGCAAACTTGACCACCTTGTACAGGCGGCCCTTGCTGTCGAAGATCGGGTTGTACGAGGCCTCCAGATAAATTGTCTGGCCCTGCTTGTTGACCCGTTCGAAGCGGTGCGAGTGATACTCGCCGCGATTGAGAGACGCCCAGAACTCGCGGTACGCGCTGGATTCGCGCTCATGGGGCAGGCAGAACAGCCCATGGTGACGGCCCTGCACTTCTTCGAGGGAGTAGCCCATTGTCTGGAGGAAGTTGCGGTTGGCTTTGATCACCCGCCCTTGCGGGGTGAACTCGACCACGGCCATGGAGCGACCAATGGCCTTGAGAAGGCTTTCGCTTTCATGTTCGTCCTTCACCCGCTGGCTGATGTCGGCCGCCACCTTGATCACGCTGGTAACCTGCTGTTGCTCGTTCACCACCGGCATGTAGCTGGCCTCCAGCCAGACTTCACGGCCAGCCTTGTCGACGCGTTCGAAGGTGCCGCTGATGGCCTTGCCTTGGCCCAGTTCCTGCCACAGTTGCTGGTACTCGGCACTCTTGGCATAGCCGGGGTCGCAGAACAGGCGGTGGTGCTTGCCACGCAGTTCATCAACGTTGTAGCCCATGGCCTGGCAGAACTGGGCATTGGCATCGAGGATGGTGCCGTCAGGGGCGAACTCGATCATCGCCATGCAGCGGCTTATGGCCGCGAGCTTCGCCTGGGCTTCGGCCAGGGCCTTGTGGGTGCGCTGAATCTCGATCAGGTCAGACTTGCGGTGGAAATCGAACATGGTGCCAGGATCCTCGATGCTCGGATTTTCCTGAGCATAGATCGGCATTTTTGCCGTGCAAGCCAGTTGATATCACTTTCTGATTAACCAGTTACAGGCAGGTCCTGAAAAACCTCATGAGCTCTCGCGCACCATCAGTTCAAAGCCAAGGTCTTGCTGCTCGGTTGCCACTCGCTTGCCATCGAGCAGTGCCAGCAATGCCTGTGCTGCGCCCCGACCAACGGCTGCCCTTGGGGTGCGAATAGAAGTAAGGCGCGGCACCATGTGCGCCGAGGCAGGCAAGTCGTTGAACCCAACCATTGCCACCTGGCGCGGCACCTCGATGCCTTGGCGCAACGCCTGCAACACCGCGCCCTGGGCAAGGTCGTCGTTACAGAAGAAGATGCCATCCACATCGGGGGCCTGGGCCAATAGCTGGCTGAACAGTTCGCTGCCCAATGCAATGGACGACGGTTGCGGTGCGAGGATCTCCAGCTCGCTGGCCAGCATGCCGGCTTCGGCAAGGGCCTGGCGGTAGCCTTCGGCACGCTGCATCACACGTGGGTCGAGCTGCGCGGCAATGAACGCAAGGCGCCGCCGGCCACGCGCAATCAGGTGGGCTGCGGCGGCCCGCCCTGCCTGCTGTTGGGAAAAGCCCACCGACAACGCGCCAGCCTCACCGCCCAGTTCCATCATGTGCACGCAGGGCACGCCGCTGGCTGCCAGCATCTGCCGCGACGCGTCGCTGCGGTCGAAGCCGGTCAGCAGCATGCCGCAGGGCTGATAGGCCAGATAATTGCGGATCAGGTTTTCTTCTTCGTCGATATCGTAGTGATAGTTACCAATCAGTACTTCGAGCCCACGCGGGCGCATCACCTCGTGGATGGCCTCCAGGGTGTCGATGAACAGTTGGTTGGACAACGACGGGATCAGCACCACTACCGATTGGCTGCGCGCCGACGCCAGCGCCCTGGCTGCATGGTTGGCGACGTAGCCCAGGGACGCGGCGGCGGCCATGACCTTTTCCACCAGTTCCGGGGCAACCGTGCTGACCCCGCGCAAGGCGCGCGAAGCGGTGATCGGGGAAACCCCGGAAAGCCTGGCGACTTCTGCCAGGGTGGGACGACCTGTGGTGCGGGAGCCTGTGCGGGTCATGGATGTTGTAATTTTACTACTTGCAGGAATGGGGAACGGCCACTAAGGTAGCGCTGTCTCAGGACGCAGGCAATGTAATCTTTGGTAGTGGCCACTACAGCGCTCTGCCAAGCGTCCATACTGCGTAAGGACAAGACCAATAACACCGGGGAGGTGGCGTTTCGTCAGCGACGAGACAGCGCTATCTCACCCCGCAGGAGGTACTGATGAATTCTCCCCTGTCCGCCATCGTGGTGATGGGCGTGGCCGGTTGCGGCAAAAGCTGCGTCGGTGATGCCATTGCCAAGCGAAGCGGCGGTCGCCTGATCGAAGGCGACGCCTTTCACCCTGCCGAGAACATCCGCAAAATGAGCGCTGGCATCCCTCTGGACGACGCTGACCGTGCCGGCTGGCTGGTGCGCCTGGGCCAGGAACTGCAAGCGACGGTGAAGTCTGGCGAACGGCCGATCCTCACCTGTTCGGCGCTCAAGCGGCGTTACCGCGACACCCTGCGCGCGGCAATGCCGGAGCTGGTGTTCGTATTCCTCGAGCTCACCCCCGCCGAAGCAGAAAAGCGCGTACTCGCCCGCCCCGGCCACTTCATGCCGGCCAGCCTGATCGACAGCCAGTTCGCCGCCCTCGAGGCGCCCCATGGCGAACCCCTGACCTTGCCGCTGGACGCCACTCAACCCATTGCGGTACTCGCCGAAACGGTAGACGCCTGGCTAAAGCCCTGCGGTGAGCGGAACCTGGCGCGGACTGCCTGAACCGGCGGTTTTTCCGGCTCACCAAAGACAGCGCTGTCTCGACGCCTGAAGGCGGCGAAAGTTCCATAAACGCTACGCCAAAAACAACGATAAGACCGAGGCATCAAAACCATGTTCGGACTGGCTACAGATACCTACCTGCTGCTCGACGCGCTGGTCACCATCGTCGGGCTGATCTTGCTGATCACCTATTTCAAGGTCCACCCCTTCGTCGCCCTCACCCTGGCCGCCGGTTTCCTCGGCCTGACCTCCGGCATGCCAGTGGCCAAGGTCATGAAATCGTTCCAGGACGGTTTTGGCGGGGTGCTCGGCTTCGTCGGTATCGTCCTCGCCCTGGGGACGATGCTTGGCAAGCTGATGGCCGACTCCGGTGGCGCCGACCAGATCGCGCAAACCCTGATTCGCGCCTTCGGCAAGAAGAAGGTGCACTGGGCAATGATGTTCGCCGCCTTCCTGGTGGGCATCCCGCTGTTCTTCGAGATCGGCTTCGTGCTGCTGATTCCGCTGGTGTTCATCGTCGCCCGGCGTTCCGGGGTGTCGCTGATCAAGATCGGCATCCCACTGCTGGCCGGCCTTTCCGTGGTGCATGGCCTGGTCCCGCCACACCCGGGCCCGCTGCTGGCCATCGGCATCTTCCATGCCGATATCGGCAAGACCATCTTCTATGGCTTGCTGGTCGCGTTGCCCACGGCAATTATCGCCGGCCCGCTGTTCGGCAACTTCATTGCCCGGTACATCCCCGGTAACCCGTCGCAGGAACTGATGGACCAGATTGCCAAGGAGTCGGACCAGAGCAACCTGCCCAGCTTCACCATCACCCTGGTCACCGTGCTGCTACCCGTGGCGCTGATGCTGCTCAAGACCTTCGCCGACGTGGTACTACCGGCCGAGCACATCTTGCGCCAGTGGATGGACCTAATCGGCCACCCGATCACTGCCCTGCTCGCGGCCCTGTTGCTGGCCTTCTACACCTTCGGCTCGGCCCGTGGCTTCAGCCGCCAGCAGATCATGAAGATGCTCGACCAGAGCCTGGCCCCGACGGCGGCAATCGTGCTGATCGTCGGTGCCGGTGGCGGCTTCAAGCAGATGCTGGTGGATACCGGCGTGGGCAACGTGATCGGGCAGATGGCCGTGCAGGCAGAGATTTCACCGATCATGCTGGCCTGGCTGGTGGCTGCGGTGATCCGTATCGCCACAGGTTCGGCGACTGTGGCGACCATTACCGGTGCTGGCATCGTCGCCCCGGTGATCGACCTGGTGCCTGGGGTCAACCGTGAACTGCTGGTGCTGGCCACCGGTGCCGGCTCGCTGATCCTGTCCCACGTCAACGATGCCGGCTTCTGGCTGGTGAAGCAGTACTTCAACATGACCGTGGCGGAAACCTTCAAGACCTGGAGCATGATGGAGACGATCCTGTCGATCGTCGGCATCATCTTCATCATGGCGCTGTCGACGGTGGTGTGACCGTTGATCGGGATCATGGCACCTGAGCACCTCGGGTAGGGCCCAACACAGATATGAGCCCTACCCTACGCAAAGGAGCCTGCCATGAACCGTTCAGCCCTGCTGCTGATTGCCCTGCTCACCTCGCCATTGGCCCTGGCGGTCGGCACCGGGCCGACCTACCCCGATGACCCGCACAACCCGGCGCCGCAGCCGGGTGTCGACAGTACCCTGAACCCAATCGAGAAACCCATGCCCAGGGATACCGACCCGCGTATCCAGGGCAATGACCCAGAGAGCCCCCCGGCCAGGCAGAATGACAACCGTGACTTGCCAGGGATGGATGGCAGCGGCTCGGAAGGAACCGGGGGCCAAGGCGCCAATGGAAGCAACGGTAGCCAGCGTTAATCCCCTTTGAACGCCAGCCAAACGAAACAACCTGTGGGAGCGGGTTTACCCGCGAAAGCGTCGGTGAATCCACCATCGCCTTTGCGTGTAAACCCGCTCCCACAGGTTGATCGTGAGGCGTCTACCACTGGCGTTTGTCAGGCCGGGTAAGCCCCAGCTTCTCGATACGATACCGCAGCATGTCCCGAGACAGGCCGAGCATGCGTGCCGACTTGGTGACATTCCAGTCGGTACGGTCCAATGTCTTGCACACAAGGTCCCGCTCCATGTCCGGCAGGCTGGTGCCGGGCTCCGGCTCATGCCTTGGCATTTCGTAAACGGTCGCGGTGGGCTGAGCTACCAGCGGCTCGTCGATCAAGGACGTGCACAGGTTCAGCTGATGCGCCTGCACCACCTCATTGGGCGCCAGCAGCACGGTCTGCTCCAGCATGTTGCGCAGTTCACGCACATTGCCCGGCCAGCTGTAGCTCAACATCAACGCTTCGGCCTCGGCACTGAAGCGCAGGTTCGGCTTGCCGTAACGGCGCCCGTGGTGCGCCAGGAAATGCCGGGCCAACAGCAGCACATCCTGGCCGCGGGCATACAGACGCGGCACTTTCAGGGCGATGATGCGCAAGCGGAAGAACAAGTCACGGCGGAACTTGCCTTGCTGCACCATCTGTTCGAGGTTGCAGTTGGTGGCGCTGATCACCCGCAGGTCGACCTTGCGTTCCTTGACCGCACCGATGCGGCGGATGCTGCGATCTTCCAGCAGTTTGAGCAGCTTGGCCTGTAGCACCAGGTCCATCTCGCCGATCTCGTCGAGGAACAGCGTGCCCCCATCGGCCGCTTCCACCAGGCCAACGCGGCGCTCCTTGGCGTCGGTGAACGCGCCCTTCTCGTGGCCGAACAGCTCGGCCTCAAGCAGGTTGGCCGGAATCGAGGCACAGTTGAACTCGATGAACGGCCCTTTGCTGCGCGAGCCGTCGAAATGCAGCGCGCGGGCAACCAGTTCCTTGCCGGTACCGGTCTCACCTTCGACCAACACCGGTGGCAGGTCGTCCATGGCCATGCGCCGCTCGGCATCGAGCACTTGCTGCAGGGTGTGCTTGAGGGTCAGCATCACTGGCGACTCACCGATCAGCGCCTGCAACCCAGACTTCTGCGCCTCGCGTTCCTGGTAGAACGACAGGGTGCGCTCCATGCGCTCGGCAGCCAGGGCCTTCTCCAGGGTCAGCTTGAGCTCGGCCAGCACCACCGGTTTGGTCAGGTAATGGAACGCGCCCTCCTTCATGGCCTGCACGGCGTCTTCGACATTGCCGTAGCCGGTCATCATGATTACCTTCAGGTCCGGCGCCTGCGACACCAAGGTGCGCAGCAGGTCGTGCCCGCTCATGCCGGGCAGCGAGTTGTCGGTCAGTACCGCATCGGGCTGGACCCGCTTGATCTGCTCCAGCGCCAGTTCCGCACTGTGGCAGAGCGTCACCTCGAAGCCCTTGAGGCTCAGATAGGTGCGAATGTTGTCGCCGAGGATTTCATCATCCTCAACTACCAGGATGCTGTGCTCCATGGTCCCCTCCCGCTGCGATATTGAAAGTGAGGCTGACGCGGGTTCCTTCCTCTTCTCGGCTGCTCAGGCTGACCGAGCCGCCAAAACGCTCCATGATCCGTTTGACCAGGGCCAGGCCTACGCCAAGGCCGCCTTGCTTGGTGGTGTAAAAAGGCTTGAACACCATTCTTTCCTGTAGCTGACTCATGCCCTTGCCGGTATCGCTGAGCAGCAGTTGCGCGCGCTCGCCATCCAGCGCGCAGACCTGCGCATGCAGGACGCCGCCCTTGGGCATGGCTTCAAGTGCATTGGAAAACAGGCTGTTGAGGATCTGCGTCAGCTGCAGGGGCTGGCTGGCCACCCACTGCGACTGTGGGCCTTCGAAGCTGAAACGTACGCCATTGCGCTCGATCTGCTGGGCAAAGGCCAGGTGGGTATCTTCGATGGCCGCCACCAGGTCCACCGCCTCGGCACAATCGCTGGTCGGGCGCAGCGACACTAGCAGCTCCCGTACCCAGCGCGACATGCGGTCGACCTGGGTGATGATGTCGTTAATGTTCTTCTGCGCCTGCGGGCTGGCAATTCCTTCCGCCAGCTCGGCGCTGGAGCGGATATTGGCCAGCGGGTTGCGCAAGCTATGAGCCACTGCCGAAGACATCTCGCCCAGTGCCACATAGGTTTCGCTGGCCACCAGCCGATCTTGTTGCTGCTGCAGCATGTAGGCGGCGCGGCGCACGATCCAGAACAGGCCGAAGTAGATCAGCGCCCCGCCCACCAAGGTCGAGGCCCAGATCAAAACGTAACCGCGCTGGATACGGCGCACCAGATCCTGCGGCTCCTTGTAGATCTCGACCATGGCCATGACCTGCTCGCCCTGGCTGTCGAACAAGGGGATGTAGTTTTCGATGAACAGGTAATTGGGCTCGCGCAGGAATTTCTGCTCTTCGCGGTCGTCTGCGGCTTTGTGGTAACTGGCCGATACCGCCTTGCGTGAGCGAAAGGCGCGGTTCAGGTCGCCGTCGGCTTCAATGCGTTTGCCGATCAGCTCGGGGTTGGTGGACCAGACGATGGTGCGGTCACGGGCATAGGCGTTGGCCAGCAAGATATCCGGCAAGTGTTCGACGTGGTCGAGAAACTCGACCCGGGTCGACTCGGCCAGGGCCGGGCTCACTTGCAGGTGCTGTTCATCCAGGCGCGGGTTGAGCAGTTCGCCCATGGTGGTGCCGGGCGGCAGCTGCGAATGGCGCACTTCGGCCAGGGCCAGCGACTGGATGAACTGGGCGGTGAGCATGGCATCGCGCTCGACACTGTCGCGCACCACGAAGCGGGTTGAGACGTAGCCCAGGCCGCCAGCCACCGAAGCGATAATCATCAGGCTGATCACCGAGAACCAGCGCAGCAGGTTGAACTCGCGAAGCGGCGCGGCCAGCCCACTGCTGCCAGGCAGTGCGGCGGGTTTTACCGGAACCTCTTCATCCAGCATCTGCATCGCGTCGTTCCCGTGCAGGGAGTCCGTTCATAAGGTGGTCATCGTACTGCTACCGACAGTAGCAGATTGATAGCACCTCACCAGGGCAGCTGCTGCCGCCATTTGCCGCGCGTTACCTGCTTCACGAACCTGCAAGAAGCCAGCCAGTACGGGAAAACAATGGTCAGATCAATATAAATCAACACGTTATGAGCTATTTATGATTTCCAGTAGAGGATGATCCCCCACATGTGGGTGGCGTTTACCCAAAAACTATTAAATATTTATTTTTCAGTTACTTACACTAATAGCACTACTTATTTTGTGATGAATTCACCAACCGAAAACTGAGCGAGACCCGCGTGCCATGGCCTTCGCTGCTACTCAACCGAACTGAACCGCCAAAACGCTCCATGATCCGCTTGACCAGTACCAGCCCCACACCCAGCCCGCCTTGCTTGGTACTGAAAAATGGCCTGAACGCCAAACGCTGCTGCTGTTCGTTCATGCCCTTGCCGCTATCGGCAAGGCGCAAGGTCAAGCTGCGGCGGTCGCGCTTGACCACTTCGATACGCAACCGCCCACCCTGCTCCATCGACTCCATGGCATTGGCGATCAGGCTGTTGAAGATCTGCCCGAGCAACGCTGGGTGGCCAAGTACCTGCACTGGCGGTATCGGTTGCACATCCAGGGTTACCCCGCTGCGCGTGAACGACACGGCATAACTCTGCAGGCTTTCCTGCAGCACCTGGGGCAAGTCGACCGGCACCGCTTCATCATTCAGCGGCCGCAAGGATTGCAGCAGTTGGCGAATCCAATGCGACATGCGGTCGACCTGGCTGATGATGTCGTTGATGTTGCGTTGCGCCGGGCCTTCATCGAAGGCCTGAGCCAGTTCGGCGCTGGAGCGGATGCTGGCCAACGGATTGCGCAGGCTGTGGGCCACCGCCGAGGACACCTCGCCAAGGGCCACATAGGTTTCACTGTTGATCAGGCGTTTCTGCTGCACCGCCATCAACCGCGCAGCGCGGCGCATGATGCCGTACAGGCCGATGTAGACCAGTGCCGCACCGATGGTGATGGCCAGCCAGATAAGAATCAGGCCATGCTCGATGCGCACGATCAGGTCGTGGGGCTCCTTGTAGATTTCCACCATCGCCGTGACGGTATTGCCATCGGCATCGAACAAGGGGATGTAGTTTTCGATGAACAGCTGTTCTGGCGGGGTCACGAACTTCCGTTCAGCGCGTGCCTGCTCGAAATTGTGGTAGCTGGCCGAAACCCGCATCTTGTACTCGAAAGCGCGGTCCAGGTCGTCATCAACTTCGATCAGCTTGCCCATCAACGCCGGGTTGGTCGACCAGATCACCGTGTGGTCCGGGGCATAGATATTGGCCAGGAGCATGTCCGGCAGGTGTGCGATATGGTCAAGGAACTCACCACGGGCCTTGCGCCGCGCCTCCGGGTCGACGTCGGGCATGGCCGTGCGGTCGGTGCGTGGGTCGAGCAGTTCACCCATGGTGCGCACATTGGGGATCGACACGTGGCGCACTTCGGCGTCGGCGATCGAAGTGATGAACTGCGCCGTAAGCAGGGCGTCGCGCTCGATGCTCTCATCGATGATGAACCGGCTGGAAATAAGCCCAAGGCCTGCCGCCACCGAGAGGATGATCGCCAGGCTCACCCAGGCATACCAGCGCAGCAGGTTGAACGGCCTGCGCGGGGCTGCGGCTTCATTGCCTGCGGGTGCCTCGATTGCTTCGGAACGGGGGGCGATGTCCATGACGGACTCCACTGCAGGGCACCTGTTGAAAGGTTATAGCCCAGAGTTGGGTAACCATGGCGCTGATTGCGGACGAGTTGCGCCACTTTCGCGACGCAAGGCCCGTTCAAAGTGGCGAATCATCGGCCAGCCCCTGCAGCTTGCGGTACTCGCGCAACACGTTCGGCACATAACGGCGGGTTTCGGCGAACGGCGGTACCGCACCGCGCCGCCGCACGGCATCCGGGCCTGCATTGTAGGCGGCCACGGCCAGGGTGATGTCATTGTCGAACAGGGTCAGCATGCGTTTGAGGTAACGCGCCCCACCCTGCACGTTGTCTTCGGGGTCAAGGAGGTCTTCCACGCCCATCTCCTTGGCCGTGTCTGGCATCAGTTGCATCAGCCCCACCGCCCCAGCCGCCGAACGGGCCTTTGGGTTGTAGCCAGATTCTGCCTTGATCAGCGCATGCAGCAGCGCCAGCGGCACATCGTAATCGCGGGCCGCCGCCGCCACCAGTTCGGCGTAAGGCCGCCCGGTGACCAACTGCGCGCCGGCCGGGCCAGCCTGGGCAAGGGGTTCGCTGATTACCCGTTCGTAGTGGCGTCCTGGCCGATGGACGTTGCTCAGTACATAGCTGCCATTGGCATCGACTGAAATGTACATGTCGGCCTGGGCGGTTGCCGCCACCAGCCAGGTCACTACCAGGATCACCACTCGCATGTCGGTCGCCTCCCCGCCGTGCTCTCCCCCGATATGGGGGAAATGCCCCGGAAAACCCGGGCTTTTGTCCTACGACGCAAGCACCATGCCGCTTGCCATGGCGCATGGCGCAAGGCCCCGAGGCAGACGTGCACGGCTGTTGCATGGGGCTTGGAAACGCGTGTCCCCATGCAGCGGAGGGCTTCACCATGCAGCGCAGATCCAACCCCCAACGTGGCTTCACCCTGCTTGAACTCCTGGTGGTCCTGGTGGTGCTCGGTTTGTTGGCCGGCATCGTCGCGCCCAAGTACTTCAGCCAGCTCGGCCGCTCGGAAGCCAAGGTGGCCAAGGCGCAGATCGAAGGCTTGGGCAAGGCCTTGGACCTGTACCGCCTGGAAGTGGGCCATTACCCCAACAGTGAGCAGGGCCTGCAGGCGCTGGTCACCGCCCCCAGTGGCGAGGCGCGCTGGTCGGGGCCCTACCTGCAGAAGGCCGTGCCGCAAGACCCATGGGGCCGCCCTTACATCTACCGCCAGCCCGGCGAAAACGGCGGTGAGTACGACCTGCTGTCGATGGGCAAGGACGGCCAACCCGGCGGCGATGGCGAAAACGCTGAAATCACCAGCTGGCAATGAGGAGAACGGCCATGCGCTATAGCCTCAAGGCCCTGGGCAGACAGGGCATTGTGCAGATACAGATCGACGCCGAGGACGCCGAACACGCGCGTCGCCAGGCCGAGCACCAAGGGCTGCGGGTGGTCAGCGTGCGCGGCCAGGGCAAAACCCTGCGAGGCCTGGGCTGGCGCCGCGCGGCGAGTTTCGACCTGGTGCTGTTCAGCCAGGAACTGACCACCCTGCTGCACGCCGGCCTGCCACTGATCGATGCCCTGGAGAGCCTGGCGGAAAAGTCCCCCCTCGGGGCCACGCGCAAGGTCCTGACGGAGCTGGTGCGCCAGCTCTATGAAGGCCGCTCGCTGTCCCAGTCACTGGCCCAGCAGCCGCGAGTCTTCCCGCCGCTGTATGTGGCACTGGTGCAGTCCAGCGAACGTACCGGCGCGCTGGGCGATGCCCTGGCCCGCTACATCGGCTACCGCCAGCGCCTGGACCTGGTCCGGCAGAAGCTGGTGGGCGCTTCGGTCTACCCGTTGTTGCTGTTGCTGGTGGGTGGTGGCGTGGTGCTGTTCCTGCTCGGCTATGTGGTGCCGCGCTTCAGCCTGGTGTTCGAGGGCATGGGTAGCGAACTGCCCTGGTTATCGCGGGTGCTGATGGATGTCGGCCTGTTCCTGCATGCCCAGCAGTTGCCGCTGGCACTGGCGGTTGCGGGCGGCATCGGTACATTGGTGGTACTGCGCCGCAACCCACGGGTACGGCGCTGTGCATCACGGCAACTGAGACGGTTGCCAGCCTTGCATCAGCGCCTGGTGATGTATGAACTGGCGCGGTTCTATCGCTCGCTTGGGATCCTGCTGCAGGGCGGCATCCCGATTCTCACCGCCATGGGCATGGCCCACGGGCTGCTTGGCAGCGCTTCGGCGCAAGGCCTGGAACAGGCCAGCCGACGCGTAGGTGAAGGGCTGCCGTTGTCGGACGCACTGGAGGCTGGCCAACTGGTTACCCCCGTGTCGCTGCGGTTGCTGCGGGCGGGGGAACAATCGGGGAACCTGGGGGAGATGCTCGAACGCTGCGCGGATTTCCATGATCAGGAAATCGGCCGCTGGGTGGAGTGGTTCGTGAAACTGTTCGAGCCGCTGCTGATGACCTTCATCGGGCTGCTGATCGGCGGGATCGTGATCCTGATGTACATGCCGATCTTCGACCTGGCTTCGAGCATTCACTGACCTCAGTAGTCGAACCGGTCCACCGCCCGCCGCCGCTCGTTGTCATCGCGCCGGTCATAACTGGCAGTGGTCTGGATGTTGGCATGATGTGCCAGCTTCTGCGCAATCGACAGGTCATGCTCTTCGATCACCCGGGTGATGAACGCCCGGCGAAAATCATGGGGCATGATCTTCACCCCCACCTGAGCGCCGCGCTGGCGGGCAATGTAGTAGATCGCATGCTTGGTGATACGTGCGCGGGTAATGTGGTTGCCACGGCGAATGCGGTTGAACAGGAACGGGTCGTCCGACGCGCCCTCGGGTAGCGCCTGCCGGCGCAGGTCCAGCCAGGCCTGCAGCTTTTCGAATGCCCAGGCCGGGGCGTACTTGATCAGCTGCCGGTTACCCTTGCCGGTGACCTGCAGGCTGCGCGCCTGGAAGTCGACCTGGTCGAGGTCGATATCCACCGATTCCGACTTGCGCATGCCGGTGCCGTAGAGCAAGGCGATGATCGCCGCATCACGCACGCCCTGCGGCCGCGGGTCGGCCTCGCACAAGTCCATCAGTTCGCGAATCAGGCTGCGCCGCAGGTTGCGCCCGGGCGGCAGGCGGCTGCCAGACGCCGGCTTGACCTCGCGGATGCGCAACAGTTGCTCGTGGTCGATCAGGCCTTGGCGCCATGCCTCGTTCATCACCCCGCGTACGGCATTTACATACAGCGATGAGCTGTTAGGTGCATAGCCATCGGCGCGCAATGCCGCGACCAGGCCAATCACATGGCCAGGCTCAAGCCGGTGCCAGGGTACATCGACGAGGTTGCAGTCGACGAAACCGAGGCGGTCGGCGGCATCCTGGAGGATGTAACGCATGGTCTGCTGGCTGGAGGGTGCCAGCCGGGCCAGGTATTGCAACAACGGGTTGTGGGGAAGGCTGGACACAACAACGAATCCTGAAGCGAATCAAAGCGAAGGCAGGCAATGTTACCGTAACCCGGCCAATTGATCGAACCGCCGGCCGCTGTGGTCTAGAGTGAGTTCACACTTCCTGCCTGCGAGCGCCCATGGCTTTCCACCGCCTCACCCGTACTCACCCCCGCCTGAGCATCGGTGCCGTTGCTGGCCTTGTCGGCGCCTGGTTCATTCCGGCCGATGACGCCATCCAGCGCACCCTCGCCGGCTGGAACCTCGGCGTCTGGCTATACCTGCTGCTGGTGCTCTGGCTGACCTGCCGAGCCACTCCCGAAACCGTGCGCAAAGTCGCCCGGGTCGAGGACGAAAATGCCGGCCTGGTGCTGTTCACGGTGTGCATCGCTGCCATCGCCAGCCTGGCCGCCGTGACCCTGCAGCTGGTCTCCAGTCGCGGCTTGCAAGGCAGCGCGCTGGCCTTGCACTACCTGTACACCGGGCTGACAGTGGCAGGTTCGTGGCTGCTGATCGGCTGCATCTTCAGCCTGCACTACGCCCGCCTGTTCTACACCGGCGACAGCAAAGAACCGGCGCTGCGGTTTGCCGACGGTGAGCGCAACCCGGATTACTGGGACTTCCACTACTTCTCGTTCACCATCAGCGTCGCCGTGCAGACCTCCGACATCGGCGTCGGCGGGCGCGGCATGCGCCGGGTGGTGCTGGCGCATTCACTGGTAGGCTTTGTGTTCAACACGGCGATTCTGGGCTTCACCATCAATATTGCGGCAGGCCTGCTCGGATAAAACGGGCCACATGTAAATGGCGACCTAGTAATTCTATCAGTTGTTCGGTAGACCGTACTCGATAGAATCATGGCATGACGATAGACAGAGACTGCCACGATGCCCCGCACACTTAAATCATCCGAACACCTTCAACGCGATCAGGCAAAATTACAAAATACCGCGCATTCAAATCGTTGCTATTCGGCTTATGGTTTTCATGCATGCTCCGCACTTTCTACAGGCCTCGCTTTCACAGGCCAGTTTCTGGACATGAAATCGGGCTGCTACTTACTGGGTAACGGATATCGTGCTTACAGCCCTCAGCGGATGCGGTTCAACCAGCCAGATGAAGCGTCGCCCTTCGGTCGGGGAGGGATAAATGCATATATGTACTGCCAGGGCGATCCCATCAATCGTATCGATCCAACTGGCCGTTTCGGCGAATGGCTCATCAACATGCTTGATGCTAGCTTCCCACGCGCCCGGACCGCCCCCCCTCCCGTACTCGTTAGGCAGATAAGCCAGGGGACGCCAACTCGTACCGCGTTCCCTGGTGTTCGTCGCAGAAACCATACAAGCATTGACATGCCAACAGAACAAGTTCGTTTTGAGAGCGTTAATCCCCAGCCACGAAGTTCTCAGCCTTCGGTAATTATCAACGAACTGAATTCCCCTCAAACATCGCAGCGCCTTAATCAGACTGGACTGGAACTACTAGATGCAATAAGTGATTTCCCTTCATTCCTATGGCCTAACTCCCTGGTCGGACCTGCGCTGTATTTTGCAGGTTCAGTACTAGGCGGACTAGCCTTGACACCGGTCATCGGGACATTGCCATCAGTTTTAGGGGCCAGCACGGTAAGCCTGGCCACCGTTATCTTGGCAACTCCTCTGGGTACTGAACTCATCCACCGTCCTGCACAGACCTTGCAGCTCATTAGGCAAGATCCTTCGGCAGTGATTCAACGGATGCATGGCCTTTAAGCATCGCATGTATTTCCTTTTTTCAGCTGAAGTCGTTTCTCGCATTTTGGCATCGGCATGCACCAAGTAATGCTAGCGCACTCAGAGGTAGGCTTTGTGTTCAACACGTCGATTCTTGGCGTCACCATCAACATTGCTGCAGGCCTGCTCGGCTAGCACACGCCCGGCACAGGCAGCGATGCGCCTGCAGGCTTGCTCCAGGCTTTCTGCATCCAGCACCAGCCCCATGCGCACATGGCCCGCCGCACTTGGTCCGAACGCATCACCCGGCAAAAGTGCCACACCCTCCTCCAACAGCAGGCGCTGGGCAAAGGCCTGGGCGCTCAGCCCAGTGGCACGGATATCGAGCATGACGAACATGCCGCCTGCCGGGCGATGGGCAAGCACTCCCGGGCAATCCACCAGGGCTGCACAGACACGGTCGCGCCGCTGCCGATAGGCCTCGCGCATCGCGTGCACGGCCGGTAACTCCTGCTCGAGTGCCGTCTGGACACCCGCCATGACGAACTCCGGCAAGCCGAACAGCATCGCCACGGCCAAGGTGGCGAGGTGTGTAATCAACGCTTGCGGGCCCACCACCCAACCCACCCGCCAGCCGCTCATGGCGTGGGACTTGGACACGCTGTCGATCAGCACGCAGCGCTCGGCCATGCCTGACAGACTGATCGGGTCTGCCGGCTCACCGTCGAACAGCAATCCGCTGTACACCTGATCGCACACCAGCCACAGGTCATGTTCCCGACACAGCTGCGCCAGCAGCGCCATGTCCTGCGGCGAGATGGCAGCGCCCGTCGGGTTATGCGGGGTGTTCAGCAGCAGGCCACGGGTACGCGGGGTTATCGCCCGGGCCACCGCCATCGGGTCAAGGCGAAAGCCCTGCTCAGGGCTGACAGGTACCTGCACGGACAGTGCCCCACAGGCACCTAGCACGCCTTGATAGGTGACATACATGGGCTCGGCGACGATCACCTCGTCACCGCCTTCGAACAGGCATTGGCAAACCGCATACAACGCGCACTGGGCTCCGGCGAGGACCATCACCTGGTCGGCCGAGACATGCGCGCCAGTGCGCCGGGCAATTGCCTGGCGCAGGGCCAGGCTGCCGTGCACGTCGCTGTAATGGGTCTCGCCACGCTGCAGGCTGGCTATGGCTGCCTCGACCACCGCTGCTGGCGTGTCGAAGTCCGGGTCCCCCACCGACAGCAGAAAGATCTCGCGCCCTTCGCAGCGCAGTGCCTGGGCCCGGTAGTGAATGTCCCACGCCGAAGCGGCGTCGCCGGCGATGCGTTGGGTGAGCGTGGAAAAGCGCATGACTGTCTCCTTGTCTGCCCAGCTCGCACCGCTCGTCCGAAAACGTTGTGTGCCTAATTACCCTAAAAATAGCAGAGCAAACCGGCAACCATGCGGACATGGTGCGGGGAAAACGTTTGCGTGGCCAGTTGCCGCCAGACGGCCCGCATGACCGCTCTGTGACCGCTGTCATGCATTAATACAATTGTCTTGTATTGCGCCAAACATGGGCTTTGGCAAGTGCTATGGTTAGGTTCCCGGCGGCCGAGCAAACGGCTTCCAATCACCGCGTCCAGGCTAGGACAAGGAGGCTGGCATGAACAAGATGACGTTCCCCAACGCCTGCCAGGTGATGCGCTGGCACTTCCATCCGCTGGGCTTCGAGGCCAGCATGGATGCGCCGCGCAGCATGGTCGCACGACTGTTTGACCGGGCCACGGGCCAGACCCTGCTGGCCATCGCCGGCATCCCTTGCACGGCAATCATGGCGGCAGCTGATGTCGAGCGCATCATCGAGGCCGTGGAAGCCGAGATGGAGGCCTTTGCACCGGCCTTTAGCCTGCTTGATGCAGGCTAGACAGCTGCCTCGCTTTTCTCACGCAACGCCTGCAACTTGCCCATGAACTGCTCGGCCGGCACCGGCTGACCAAGCAGGTAGCCCTGCAGTGAATCACAGCCCAGGCGGGTCAGGAAGTCCTGCTGGCGGTTGGTTTCCACCCCTTCGGCAACGATGCGCAGGCCCAGCGCCTGGCCCAGGGCGACGATCGCCGAGACAATCGCCGCGTCGTCACTGTCCTGCTCCAGATCACGCACGAAACCGCGGTCGATCTTCAGTTCGTTGGCCGGCAGGCGTTTGAGGTACATCAGGCTCGAATAACCGGTACCGAAGTCATCGATGGACAGGTCCACACCCATGTCGGAGAGCCGCTGCAGCACTCTCAGGCTGGCATCGGCGTCGTGCATGGCGGTGGTTTCAGTGATTTCCAGGGTCAGGCGGTTGGCCGGCAGGTGGTTTTCCCGCAGGGCACGGGCGACGCTGTCCACCAGGCCGGTGTGGCAGAACTGGATGGCCGACAGGTTGACCGCCATGCGCCAGTCCGCATGCCCCTGCTCGACCCACTGGCGCATCTGCCGGCAGGCTTCGCCCAGTACCCACTCGCCGATGGGGATGATCAGGCCGGTCTTTTCCGCCAGGCCTATGAAACGGTCCGGCAGCATCAGGCCGTGCTGTGGGTGCTCCCAGCGCAGCAAGGCTTCGGCACCGATCGGTGCGCAGGCCTGGGCGTCGAACTTGGGCTGGTAGTGCAGGCGGAACTGGCCTTGCTCCAGGGCTATGCGCAGGTCCTGCAACAACTGCAACTGTTGACGGGCGTTGCTGTTCATCGACGCGTCGAAGAAGCTGTAGCCGTTCTTGCCGGCACTCTTGGCGTGGTACATGGCGGCATCGGCGTTGCGCAGCAGTTCGAGCTGGTCCTGGCCGTTGCCGGGGTACAGCACGATCCCCAGGCTCGCCGTCAATTGCAGGTCGTGCTCGGCGACACGGAACGTGCGCGACACCAGGTTGACCTGCTTGACCGCCACATCCATGGCGTCTTCCGGCTCCTGCAGCTCCACGAGCAACACGAACTCGTCGCCGCCAATCCGCGCCAGGGTGTCCTGGCTGTGCAGATGGCCACGCAGGCGGGCCGCCACGGCCTTGAGCAGCAGGTCGCCGACATGATGACCAAAGGCATCGTTGACCGGCTTGAAACCATCAAGGTCGATGAACATCAGCGCAAAACAGCCGCCCTGCTCCGCCACCTTGCCAATCGCCTGTTCGATACGGTCGGACAACAGCGTGCGGTTAGGCAGCCCGGTCAGGGTGTCGTGCAGTGCCAACTGGGTCAGCTCCTGGTTGGCCAGGGTCAGCGAGTGGGCCAACGCTGCCGTGCGCGCCTCCAGCCGTGCATCCAGCACCGAGGTCAGCAAGGCCACGGCAAGCACCGCCAACGTGGTGATCAGCACCAGATAGACCAGGCCATCACCCTGCAGGCCGCTGGCCAACGCGCCGCAGTAGCTGCCCTCGGCAAAGTTCGCGGCGGCCATTGCGGTGTAGTGCATGCCGACGATCGCAACGCCCATCACCATGGCCGCCAGGCCGCGAATCTGGCGCACGTACGGGGTGTGCTGGCGCAGGCGGAAGGCTATCCACAACGCGGCTGCCGAAGCACCGACCGCGATGGCCAGCGAGGCGCCGAACAAGGTCGGGTCGTAATCGATGCCGGGCAGCATACGCAGCGCCGCCATGCCGGTGTAGTGCATGCAGGCGATGCCGGTGCCCATGATCAGCGCACCGAACGCCAGCTGCAGCTTGGGCAGGCTGGGCTGGCTGACCAGCCACAGGGCGAAACCTGAAGAGAGCACGGCAATCACGAGAGAAAGCACGGTCAGGCCGATGTCATACCCCAGGGCAATGGGCAGGCTGAAGGCGAGCATGCCGATGAAATGCATCGACCAGACGCCAATACCCATGGCCAACGCGCCCCCGCCCATCCACAGGTGCACGGCCCGGCCCTTGGCCGTGGCGATACGGCCGGTCAAGTCAAGGGCGGTATAGGAAGCGAGGATCGCCACGCAGAGTGAAATCAGCACAAGCGCAGAGGAATAACTACCGTTCAGCATTGGAAAATCCAGCCCGGGACAGGGGGCCCGAAAAAACTGACGATTGTACTCAAGCTTTGGCGAAACGCACGGGGTTTGTGCGAATGGGAATGGATCCAAAGAATGGTAAGGATCCTCAAATTGCTTGAGCTAGAGCGCTTTCGATGGCAAGTGCAGGCATATTGCCACTTGTCGGTTGGCTCGCCGCTTGCAGGCGCGGCCTTGCATCGCGAAAGGGCCGCAAGGCGGCCCCGGCGATATTGGCAGCGAAGCTGAAAACCGGGGCTGCTCTGCAGCCCTTTCGCGACACAAGGCCGCGCCTACAAACACCCGGCCACCCATCGAGCACGCTTCACTCCTGCTGGTCACTCCTGCTGGGCAAACGCCTGTTCGGCATCCCAGCCACCGCCCAGGGCGGCAATCAGTTGCACGCTGGCCACCAGGCGCCCTTGCAGCAGGGTCAACGCACTGCGCTCGTTACTCAGCGCGGTAGTCTGCACGTTGACCACGTCGAGGTAGCCGATCAAGCCGGCGCGGTACTGGTTCTCGGTCAGGCGCAACGATTCGCGTGCCGACTCCAGCGCTTGCTGGCGTACCACCGCTTCGTCAGCGTACACCTTCAACTGCACCAGGAAGTTTTCCACTTCCTTGAAGCCGTCGAGCACGGTCTGCCGGTACTGCGCCACCGTCTGGTCATACACCGCCCGGGTGCGGTCGACCTCGGCGCTGCGCTTGCCAGCGTCGAACAAGGTCAGCGCCAGTTGCGGCCCCACCGACCAGTAGCGGTTGGGCAGCTCGATCCAGTTGCTGAAGCTGCTGCTGGAATAACCACCACTCATGCTCAGGCTCAAGTCCGGGAAGTAAGCGGCACGCGCCACGCCGATATTGGCGTTGGCGGCCATCACGTTGCGCTCGGCCGAGGCGATGTCCGGGCGCCGTTCGAGCAGTTGCGACGGCAACGTCACCGGAATCTGCGGCAGCGCCGGAATCTGCTTGCTGTCGGCCAGGGAGAAATCAGCCGGGGCCTTGCCCAGCAACACGGCGATGGCGTTCTCGAACTGTGCGCGCTGCCAGATCAGGTCGATCAGGTCGGCCTGGGTGGACTTCAGCTGGGTACGCGCCTGGGCCACTGCATCCGGGCCAGCAACGCCGGCCCGGTACTGGTTTTCGTTCATCCGCAGCGAACGCTCATAGGTCGCGACGGTCGCTTCGAGCAAACGCTTCTGCTCGTCGATCACGCGCAGCTGCAGGTAGTTCTGCACAAGCTCCGACTGCTGACTGAGGCGGATCGCAGCCAGGTCGGCAAAGCTGGCCTCGGCACTGGCCTCGTTGGCATTCAGGGTCTCGCGCAGCTTGCCCCACAGGTCGATTTCCCAGCTGACGCCCAGCTGCGTGTTGTAGGTGTTGCGGATACCGCTGCTGTTGTTGGACAGGCTCGAGCTGGAACTGCCGGTGCCTTGTGCCGAGCGGTTCTTGCTGGCGCTCAGGTCCAGGCTGGGGAACAGCGACGCCCGGCTGCTGCGTACCAAGGCCTGGGCCTGGCGGTACTGGGCTTCCGATTGCGCAACGGTCTGGTTGCTGCGGTTCAGCTCCTCGACCAGCGCATTCAACCCGGCATCGCCGTAGATCTCCCACCAGGCGCCACGGGCGATGGCATCGGACGGGTTGGCCTGGGTCCAGCCCTCGGCCTGCTTGTACTGCGCCGGGGTGCTCAGCTCCGGGCGGTGGTAGTCCGGGCTCAGGGTACAGGCACTGAGCATGGCCACGCACAGCGCGGCGCCAGCCAGGCGTGAGCCCCGCCCATGGGTCAGCAGCTGCAAGGCTCGGTGAAGTGGGGTCTGGGCGAAGTTCATAGCGGCGTGTCCAGGGCGGCGTCGGTGCGTACACCGCGCCATTGGTTGAATCGGTGACGCAGGCGGTCCAGGTACAGGTACACCACCGGCGTCGTGTATAGGGTCAGCAGCTGGCTGACGACCAAGCCACCAATGATGGTCAGGCCCAGCGGCTGGCGCATCTCGGCACCTTCGGCGCGGCTGATCAGCAGCGGCAAGGCGCCAAGGATGGCCGCCAGGGTGGTCATCAGGATCGGCCGCAGGCGCAGCAGGCAGGCGCGGCGGATCGACTCTTCCGGGCTCAGGCCCTGGTGGCGCTCCAGTTGCAGGGCCAGGTCGATCATCAGGATGGCGTTCTTTTTCACCACGCCGATCAGCAGGAACAGGCCCAGCAACGAAATCAGGCTGAACTCGCCACCGGTGACGTACAGCGCGAGCAAGGCACCGACACCGGCCGAGGGCAAGGTCGACAGAATGGTCAGCGGGTGGATGTAGCTTTCGTAGAGGATGCCGAGCACCAGGTACACCAGCACCAGGGCACCGAGGATCATGAACGGCTGCCCTTCCTGGGTCTTGGCGAACGCACTGGCCGTGCCGCCGAGCTTGGCGATCACTTCCTCGGGCAAGCCCAGCTTGGCCACTTCCCGCTCTACCGCGGCCATGGCCTGGTCGGGGCTGTAGCCTTCGGCAACGTCGAAGGCGATGTCTTCGGAGGCGAACTGGCCTTCGTGGCTGACGCGGTCATTGGCCAAGCTGTTTTCGTAGTGGGCAATGGTCGACAGCGGCACCCGCGCACCCTCACTGGTGATCACCTGCACCTGTTCCAGTGTGCTCGGGTCCCAGGCGTATTTCGGGTTGATCTCCAGCACCACCTGATACTGGTTGAGGCTGTCGTAGATGGTCGAGATCTGCCGCTGGCTGTAGGCGTTGTTCAGCACGGCGGTGACCATGTCCATGTCGATGCCCAGGCGCTTGGCCTGGTCGCGGTCGACCACCAGCGTCACTTGCTGGGTACCGGAGCCGTCACGGGCGTCGATGGCGGTCAGTTCGGGCAATGCGCGCAGCGCCGCGACCACCTTGGGGAACCACTGGCGCAGGGCCGCCAGATCACCACTCTGCAGGGTATACAGGTATTGCGAGGACGTCTGGTCACGGCCACCGCCGCCCAGCTGCAGGTCCTGGTCGGCCATCAGGAACAACCGCCCACCCGGCACCTTGGGCATTTCCTTGCGCAGGCGTTCGATGACCTTCTGCGCATCGAGCTTGCGCTCGTTGATCGGTTTCAGGCGCACCAGCACCATGGCGTTGTTGGTGCCACTGTTGCCACCGATGAAGCCAGCCACGCTCTCCACTGCCGGGTCGGCGAGCAAGGCGCGGCGGTAGATTTCCATCTTCGGCTGCATCACGTTGAACGACAGACCGTCGTCACCGCGGATGAAGCCCATCAGCTGGCCCGTATCCTGTTGCGGCATCAGGGTCTTGGGCACCACCACGTACAGGGCGATGTTCAGGCCGATTGTCGCCAGCAGGCTGACCAGCGTCAGGCGCTTGTGGCGCAGGGCCCAGCCGAGGCTGCGGTCGTAGGCGCCGACCATGCGCTGGTGCGCTTTGTCGCTCCAGCGTTGCAGGCGTGTCTGCTCGGCGCGGTGGGGCGTGAGCCAGCGCGCGCAAAGCATCGGCGTGAGGGTCAGCGACACCACCAGCGAAACGATGATCGCCGCCGCCAGGGTGATCGAGAACTCCTGGAACAGGTTGCGCACGATGCCGCCCATGAACAGGATCGAGACGAACACGGCCACCAGCGAGACGTTCATCGACAGCAAGGTGAAGCCTACTTCCCGGGCACCGAGGAACGCCGCACGCATCGGTGGCTGGCCGTCCTCGATATGCCGCGAGATGTTCTCCAGCACCACGATCGCATCGTCCACCACCAGGCCGGTGGCAAGGATCAGCGCCATGAGCGACAGGTTGTTCAGCGAGAAGCCACAGAGGTACATCACCGCGAAGGTGCCCACCAGCGACACCGGCACCGCCAGGCTCGGGATCAGCGAGGCACGCAGGCTGCCGAGGAACAGATAGACCACCAGGATCACCAGCACCACGGCGATCAGCAGGGTGTGCTCGGCCTCCTTGAGGGTGGCCTTGATCACCGGCGAGCGGTCCATGGCCACATTCAGTTGCACACTGGCTGGCAGCAGCGACTGCAGGGCCGGCAGCTGTGCCTTGATCTGGTCGACGGTCTCGATGATGTTGGCGCCAGTCTGGCGGTTGACCACCAGCAGCACGGCGCTCTGGTCGTTGAAGAAGCCGCTGTTGTAGCGGTTCTCCACGGCATCGGTGACGGTAGCCACGTCAGACAGGCGCAGGATGGTGCCGTTCGACTGGCGGATCACGATCGGCTCGTAGTCCTTGGCGGTTTCCAGCTGGTCGTTGGCGCGCACCTGCCAGTTGCGCTCGGCGTCTTCGACGAAGCCCATGGGCCGGCGCTGGTTGGCGTTGGACACCGCCGTGCGCACCTCGTCCAGCGACAGGCTGTACTGGTTGAGCAGTTGCGGCTCGACGGCAATGCGCACCGCTGGCAGCGAACTGCCCCCGATCTGCACTTCCCCTACCCCGCTGACCTGGGCCAGGCTCTGCGACAGGATGGTGTCTGCCAGGTCGTACAGCTGGCCCTTCTGCAACACGCTGGACGTCAACGAAAGCACCATGATCGGCGCCTGCGACGGGTTGATCTTCTTGTAGGTGGGCATGCTGCGCATGCCGCTGGGCAGCAGGTTGCGCGTGGCGTTGATCGCCGCCTGCACCTCACGCGCGGCGCCGTCGATGTCACGGCCCATCTCGAAGCCGATGATCACCCGTGTAGAGCCCTGGTTGGAGCTGCTGGTCAGGGTGGTGACGCCAGCGATGCTGCCGAGCTTGCGCTCCAGCGGCGTGGCCACGGTGGCGGCCATGACCTCGGGGCTGGCACCGGACAGGTTGGCCGACACCACGATCACCGGGAAGTCCATCTGCGGCAACGGCGACACCGGCAGCAGGCCGAAGCTGACGCTGCCGAGCAGCATGATCGCCAGGCTCAGCAGCATGGTCGCCACTGGCCGGCGAATGAAAGGTCCGGACAGGTTCATGCCTCGGCCTGCTGCGCGTCAGCGGCCGGGCGCCAGCGGCGGGCCAGGCGGTCGAAATACAGGTAGATGACCGGAGTGGTGAACAGCGTCAGCACCTGGCTGACCAGCAGGCCGCCGACCATTACCAGGCCCAGCGGCTGACGCAGCTCGGCACCGGAGCCGGTGGCCAGCATCAGCGGCACGGCGCCGAACAGCGCGGCCAGGGTGGTCATCAGGATCGGCCGGAAGCGCAGCAGCGCCGCCTGGTAGATCGCATCATGGGGGGCCATGCCCTGGTTACGCTCGGCCTCGAGGGCGAAGTCGATCATCATGATCGCGTTCTTCTTGACGATGCCGATCAGCAGGATGATGCCGATGATGGCGATCATGCCCAGGTCGTTGCCGCTGAGCAGCAATGCCAGCAAGGCACCGACCGCCGCCGACGGCAAGGTCGAGAGGATGGTCACCGGGTGGATGTAGCTCTCGTAAAGCACGCCCAGCACGATATACATGGTCACTACGGCCGCCAGGATCAGCAGCAAGGTGCTCGACAGCGAAGCCTGGAACGCTTCGGCAGCACCCTGGAAGCGGGTCTGCACGCCGAGCGGCATGCCGATGTCCTGCTGCACCTGCTCGATCACCTTCACCGCTTCACCCAGCGACGCACCATGGGCCAGGTTGAACGACAGCATCACCGCCGGGAACTGGCCGATGTGCGAAATGGCCAGTTGCGCCTGACGCTGCTCGATGCGCGCCAGCGCCGACAGCCGCACCTGGCCGCCATCGGTGGCCTTGACGTGGATCGACTCCAGCGCCGACGGGCCAATGTTGGACGCGTCCTGCGACTGCAGCACCACCCGGTATTGGCTGGCCTGGGTATAGATGGTGGAAATCTGCCGCTGGCCGAAGGCGTCGTACAGGGCGTTGGTGATCTGCGACACCGTGATGCCAAGGCGGCTGGCCATGTCACGGTCGATCACCAGATACACCTGCAAGCCCTTGTCCTGCAGGTCACTGGCGACGTCCTTCAGCTCCGGGCGTTCCTGCAGGGCGTGCACCAGCTTGCCGCTCCACTGCGCCAGCAGGTCGGCGTCAGGCGAGGACAGGCTGAACTGGTACTGGGTACGGCTGACCCGGTCCTCGATGCTCAGGTCCTGCACTGGCTGCATGAACAGGCGGATGCCGACCAGCTTGTCGAGTTGCGGCTGCAGGCGGCTGATCACTTCACCAGCGGTGACATCACGCTCGCCGTGGGGCTTGAGGTTGATCAGCAGGCGCCCGCTGTTGAGCGTAGCGTTATCGCCGTCGACACCGATGTAGGACGACAGGCTCTGCACCGCCGGGTCCTGCAGGATGACCTTGCTCAGGGCTTGCTGGCGCTCGCTCATTGCGGCGAACGAGGTGGACTGCGGCGCCTCGGAAATACCCTGGATCACCCCAGTGTCCTGCACCGGGAAGAAGCCCTTGGGCACCACCATATACAGAAGCACGGTAAGCGCCAGGGTGGCCACGGCCACCAGCAGGGTCAGCGGCTGGTGCCTGAGCACCCACTGCAAACCACGGCCGTAATGCTCGATCAGCCAGTCGATCCAGGCACCGCTGGCGCGGTAGAAGCGGCCCTGCTCTTCTTCCTTGGGCTCACGCTTGAGCAGGCGCGCGCACATCATCGGGGTCAGGGTCAGCGACACCACCAGGGAAATCAGGATCGCCACTGCCAGGGTAATGGCGAATTCGCGGAACAGGCGGCCGACCACATCGGCCATGAACAGCAGCGGGATCAGTACGGCAATCAGCGAGAAGGTCAGCGAGATCAGGGTGAAGCCGATCTGCTTCGCGCCCTTGAGTGCCGCCTGCAGCGGCGTTTCGCCTTCCTCGATGTGGCGCGAGATGTTCTCGAGCATGACGATGGCGTCGTCGACCACGAAGCCGGTGGCGACGGTCAAGGCCATCAGCGTCAGGTTGTTGACCGAGAAGCCGGCCAGGTACATCACGCCGAAGGTGCCGATCAGCGACAGCGGCACGGCGATCGAGGGAATCAGGGTAGCGCTGAAGCGGCGCAGGAACACGAAGGTGACCATCACCACCAGCACGATGGCGATCAGCAGCTCATGCTTGACGTCCTCGACAGCGGCGCGGATGGTCTGGGTGCGGTCGGTGAGCACCGATACATCCAGGCCGGCTGGCAGGTTGTCGGTGATCGATGGCAGCAGCGCCTTGATGCGGTCAACCACCTCGATGACGTTGGCACCCGGCTGGCGCTGGATGTTCAGCAGCACGGCCTGGTTCTGGTTGGCCCAGGCGGCCAGGCGTTCGTTCTCGGCGCCGTCGACGATTTCGGCGACATCCTTCAGGCGCAGCGGCGCGCCGTTGTTGTAGGCCAGGATGAGGTTGGCGTATTCCGCAGGCGAGCGCAGCTGGTCGTTGGCGTCGAGCATCGATACCCGGGTCGGGCCATCGAAGTTGCCCTTGGGCTGGTTGACGTTGGATGCGCCGATCAAGGTGCGCACGTCGTCGAGGTTGAGGCCGTTGGCGGCCAGTGCGTCTACGTTGACCTTGATCCGCACCGCCTGGCGCTGGCCGCCGGCGATGCTGACCATGCCCACGCCGCTGATCTGCGCAAGCTTCTGCGCCACGCGGGTGTCGACCAGGTCGTTGAGCTTGGGTAACGGCATTGTCTTGCTGGAGATGGCCAGGGTCAGCACCGGGGTGTCGGCCGGGTTGACCTTGTTGTACACCGGCGGTGCCGGCAGGTCCGTGGGCAGCAGGTTGCTGGCGGCGTTGATCGCGGCCTGCACCTGTTGCTCGGCAACGTCCATGTTCATGTCCAGGCTGAAACGCAGGGTCAGCACCGAGGCGCCGCCGGAGCTGGTCGAGGCCATTTGCTCCAGGCCCGGCATCTGGCCGAACTGGCGCTCCAGCGGGGCGGTGACCGCGCTGGTCATCACCTGCGGGCTGGCACCTGGGTACAAGGTCATGACCCGGATGGTCGGGTAGTCGACCTGGGGCAAGGCCGACACCGGCAGCAGCTTGTAGGCGATCAGGCCGGCCAGAACGATGGCCAGCATGGTCAGCGTGGTGGCGACCGGGCGGAGGATGAACAGGCGTGACAGGTTCATGCGCCCGCCTTGGCTGCCGTTGTGCCGGAAGTCGCTTCACCGGTCTGTGCCGAACCCTTGGTGTCCTGGCCCTGCAGGTGCTGGCCGGGGGTGGTCGGCACTTGCGAGCTGTCCTCGACCACCTCGACCTTGGTGCCTTCACGCAGGCGGTCAGTGCCTTCCAGCACCAGGCGGTCACCGGCCTTGAGCCCCTCAAGGATGACACTGTTCTGGCCATCGCTGGCGCCGACCTTGAGCTTGCGGATATTGACCGTGTTCTGCTCGTTGACCACGTAGGCGAAGGTGCCGTCGTTGCCGAACTGCACGGCCGCAGCCGGGGCCATCACCACCTGTTTGAGGGTGTCGGCCAAGAGGCGCACATTGACGAACTGGTTGGGGAACAGGGCCAGGTCCTTGTTCTCGAAGCGGGCCTTGAACTTCAGGGTACCGGTGGTGGTGTCGATCTGGTTGTCGATACTGCCCAGCACGCCGGTCGACTGCAGTTTGCTGTCGGTGCGGTCCCAGGCTTCAACCGGCAGGCTGGCGCCGCTGCGGTAACGCTCTAGCACGGTGGTCAGCTCGGTTTCGGGCAGGGTGAAGGCGACACTGATCGGCTCGGTCTGGGTGATCACCACCAGGGCGGTAGTGTCGTTAGCTGCCACCAGGTTACCCAGGTCGAGCTGGCGCAGGCCCACACGGCCATTGATCGGCGCGCGGATCTGGGTGAAATCGAGGTTCAGGCGGGCATCGTTGACCTGGGCCTGGTTGGTCTTGACCAGCCCCTGGAACTGCGCGACCTGGGCTTCGGCGGTGTCGAGCGTCTGCTTGGCGATGCTGTCCTGGGCGTACAGGCCCTTGTAACGCGCCAGGTCGACCTGGGCGTTCTTCAGTTGCGCCTGGTTCTGCGCCAGGGTGCCTTCGGCCTGCTGCAGGGCTATGCGGTAGGAACGCGGGTCGATTTCGGCGAGCAGATCGCCGGCCTTGACCTGCTGGCCCTCCTTGAAGAGGACCTTCACCAGTTCGCCTGCCACACGGCTGCGCACATTCACCGTGTTGGTCGCGGTGACCGTGCCCAGCGCCTTGTAATAGAGCGGGAAGTCACCTACCCGCACCGGCTCGACGCGCACCGGCACCGGGTCGGTGGAGCCGCCGAAGCCCGGCCGGCCACCCATGCCCATGCCCACGCCCTTGCCGCCGCGCCCTTCACCGGCCGCTTTGTGGGCAGGCGTTGCCGCGGGCCACAGCCACCAGGCCAGCAGGGCCACCAGCAGCAGGATCAGCAGGCCGACGAGCCAGCGACGAGGGGATCGGGAATTGGACACTTGCATGGGTTGAACGAACCTTGTTCGGAAATGGCGGCTTGAGGAGGTTGAACGATAAGCACTGGCATCGTTATAGCAAAGGCTCTTTACCAGAGGTTTACCTTTGCCTGACGTTGCCAAAAGACTGAACTTTAAACGAAAACGGCCCGGAACGCGTTCCGGGCCGTTACTGGGTGTTGCTTGGAGCGATGGCGGGCTGACGAGTTCCTTTACCTGTTCCGGCCCTTTCGCGGGTAAACCCGCTCCCACAGGGATATCACAGCGTTCATGGGCTGCGCCGAACCTGTGGGAGCGGGTTTACCCGAGAAAGGGCCGGAGCAAGCTGAAACAGCCGCGCCTGCCCTCAATCCTTACTTCAATACAGCCAGGGCTGCATCGTAGTTCGGCTCGTCAGCGATTTCGCCAACCAGCTCGCTGTGCAGCACCTTGTCGTTCTCGTCCAGCACCACCACGGCGCGGGCAGCCAGGCCGGCCAACGGGCCGTCGGCGATGGCAACGCCGTAGCTTTCGAGGAACTCGCGGCCACGCAGCGTCGACAGGTTTTTCACGTTTTCCAGGCCTTCGGCACCGCAGAAGCGCGCCTGGGCGAATGGCAGGTCAGCCGAGATGCACAGCACCACGGTGTTGGCCACGTCGTTGGCCTGGGCGTTGAACTTGCGTACGGAAGTGGCGCAGGTCGGGGTGTCGACGCTTGGGAAGATGTTCAGCACCTTGCGCTTGCCGGCGTAGTCCTTCAGCGACTTGTCTGCCAGGCCTTCACCGACCAGGGAGAATGCCGGAGCCTGGGCGCCGGCCTGTGGCAGGTTGCCTTTGACCTGAACCGGGTTGCCTTTGAGGGTCACTTGAGCCATGACGAAATCCTTATGCTGGGTTTGAAAAGGACACTGAGTTAAGCATGAAGGCGGCCGGGTGCCTATGGGTACGTTGAAATTGTTCTATTGGCAGACAATTCTTGTGGACAAAAAAAAGCCCGGATGGCGACAAGCGCCCCGGGCTTTTTCTGATGCGGACAGTGAATCAGCCGATCAGGCTGTACACCACCGAGGTCAGCGCAACCAGGCCGATCACCACTACGAACACATTCGACAGCGTACCGCTGTACTTGCGCATCGACGGCACACGGCGGATGGCGTACATCGGCATGAGGAACAGCAGCACGGCGAGAATCGGGCCGCCGAGCGATTCGATCATGCCAAGGATGCTCGGGTTGAGCGTGGCGACAATCCAGCAAACCACCAGCATCAGTGCGGCGACCACCCGGTCTAGGGTCTTGGCACCCGGGCGTGCGCCGGTCTTGGCGATGATGCCCTTGAGGCCTTCACTGGCGCCGATGTAGTGGCCAAGGAACGACTTGGCAATGGCGACGAAGGCAATCAGTGGCGCGGCAAAGGCAATGGTCGGGTTGCTGAAGTGGTTGGCCAGGTACGACAGGATCGACAGGTTCTGCGCCTTGGCCTCGGCCAGCTGGGCACTGCTCAGGGTGAGCACGCAGCTGAACACGAAGAACAGCACCATCACCACCATCAGCAGGTGGGCGCGGCGCAGGATCTGGCCGCTGCGCTCGTCAGCGTGCTCGCCATAGCGGCGCTTCTGGTCGACGGCGAAGGCCGAGATGATCGGCGAGTGGTTGAACGAGAACACCATCACCGGAATGGCCAGCCACAAGGTGTGCAGGAAGGCCGAACCCGACGGCACTTGGGCGGCGCTGTCGAGGATGCCACCGGTCCAGTGCGGGATCAGGTACAGGCCCAGCAGCCCCAGGGCAACGATGAACGGGTACACCAGCAGGCTCATGACCTTGACCGTGGCCTGCTCGCCGCAGCGCACGATTGCCAGCAGGCCGAGGATCAGCACGAACGACAGGATGGCCCGTGGTGGCGGCGCCATGTGCAACTGGTGCTCCATGAAGCTGCTGACGGTGTTGGTCAGTGCCACGCTATAGATAAGCAGGATCGGGAAGATCGCGAAGAAGTACAGCACAGTGATCAGCGCGCCGGCCTTGATGCCGAAATGCTCTTCGACCACTTCGGTGATGTCGCCACCGCTGCGCCCGGACAGCACGAAGCGGGTGAGACCACGGTGGGAGAAGTAGGTCATCGGGAAGGCTAACGCGGCCAGGATCAGCAGCGGCCAGAAGCCGCCGAGGCCAGCGTTGATCGGCAGGAACAAGGTGCCTGCGCCAATGGCTGTGCCGAACAGGCCCAGCATCCAGGTGGTGTCGTTACGCGACCAGCTGCCGAGGGTGGCGGGGGTCGATTCTACAAAGCGTTGTTCAACGCTTGGGGCCTGCTCATTCATTCCGGGTGAAGCTCCACTCGCAAGACTGCAACAGGCTGAGAATGGCGAAATAGACGTCGCCCAACTCAACCGGATATAGAGGGGCGCGATTGTGCACGGAAAGGTTGCACTTGCGAAGCCCTTTTCCGAGGAGCGGTTGCACTTGTCTTTACAAGTGCGTTTTACAGAGGGGTTGTTTGTAGGTGCGGCCTTGTGGCGCGAAAGGGCTGCAAAGCGGCCCCGGCAGTTTGTGGCGTTGCACAAATCCGGGGCCTTTCGCGACAAAAGGCCGCTGCCACAAGGGCCGCGCAGGCCCGAGAATTACTTCTGAACGGCGGCGAAGGCTTCGGCAACCCGTTGCAGGTTGGCCGGACGCAGCCCGGACATGCACACCCGGCCGCTGTCGATCAGGTACACGCCGAACTCGTCACGCAG
Source organism: Pseudomonas sp. URMO17WK12:I7 (assembly GCF_003269045.1). NCBI lineage: Bacteria > Pseudomonadati > Pseudomonadota > Gammaproteobacteria > Pseudomonadales > Pseudomonadaceae > Pseudomonas > Pseudomonas sp. URMO17WK12:I7. Next base: position 65,555 of record NZ_QLTL01000022.1, read on the forward strand.
GCGACGCACCTGCTCGACGCTGAAGCCGGTGTAGCTGAACATGCCGCGCTGGCGCAGGAAGAACTGGAAGTCCTGGCCTGGCAGCAATACCGCCAGGGCATCGACCAGCGCCTGGCGCATGTCGAGGATACGCTTGCGCATCACTTCCACTTCAGCCGCCCACTGGGCGTTGAGTTCGGCATCGCCGAGCACGCCAGCTACCAGCTGGGCACCGAAGTTGGGCGGGCTGGAGTAGTTGCGACGCACGGTGGCCTTGAGCTGGCCGAGCACGCTTTGGGTGGTGGCTTCGTCGTCGCAGACCACCGACAAGCCCCCTACCCGCTCGCCGTACAGCGAGAAGATCTTGGAGAACGAGTTGCTGACCAGGCACGGCACGCCGGCACGGGCCATTTCGCGGATGGCGTAGGCGTCTTCCACCAGGCCTTCACCGAAGCCTTGGTAGGCGATGTCGAGGAACGGGATCAGCTGACGCGCCTTGACCACTTCCACCACTTGTTGCCACTGGCCCTGCTCGAGGTCGGCGCCGGTGGGGTTGTGGCAGCACGGGTGCAGCAGCACGATGCTGTTGGCCGGCAGACCCTGCAGGGCCTGCAGCATGCCATCGAAGTCGACGCCACGGCTGGCCTGGTCGAAGTACGGGTAGGTGTGCACCTTGAACCCGGCACCTTCGAAAATGGCGCGGTGGTTGTCCCAGGTCGGGTTGCTGACCCAGACTTCCGACTGCGGGAAGTAGCGCTTGAGGAAGTCGGCACCGACTTTCAGTGCGCCGGAACCGCCAACGGTCTGCACGGTGGCCACACGCTTGCCGGTCACGGCCGGGTGGTCGGCACCGAACAGCAGCGCCTGGATCGCCTGGCGGTAGCTGGCCAGGCCTTCCATCGGCAGGTACAGCGAGGCTTCGTGGTCAACACCGGCGATGCGCTTCTCGACCGCATCGACCGCCGCCAGCTGCGGCACCACACCGGCCTCATCGTAATACAGGCCGATACTCAGGTTGACCTTGTCGGCGCGCGGGTCGGCCTTGTAGGTTTCCATCAACGAGAGGATCGGGTCGCCGGCATAGGCATCGACATGTTTGAACACAGCGTGCAGCTCCTTGGATCAGGACAGTTCGGAAAGACTGCCCTGAGGATACCCGGAGTCGGGCCCAAGGAACATCACATAAGTGCAAGGTTGTCTATGCAACTTTGCACAGGGAAGATTTGCACTGGATTCTTCGCGGGTAAACCCGCTCCCACAGGGACGCACCCACCTTGAGCCCTGCGCTGCAGCTGTGGAAGCGGGTTTACCCCGCGAAAGGGCCGGTTCAACCGAGCAATTCCTTCAGGCCTTGCAACTCTTGTTCGGTCACCGCCACCCCTTCTCGCTCGGCCTGCTCCCGCTCGCGGTAGCGCCGCTCGCCCGGCATCCGCGATAACCCCGCGGCTTGCATATGCTCGACCAGCTCGCGGCTGCGCTGGGCAAACCGCTCACCCTCGGCCTTGCTCGGGTCAATGACGATGATCAATTGCCCGGTCCACGGCGTCTTCGCCCCCGGGTGCCCCGACCAGTCGAACTCCCAAGAGAAATGCCCGCCGGTCAGCGCCGCCGCCAGCAACTCGACCATCATCGACAGCGCCGAGCCCTTGTGCCCGCCGAAGGGCAACAATGCACCGCCCTCGAGAATGGCCTTGGGGTCGGTGGTCGGCAGGCCTTGGGCATCCACGCCCATGCCTTCGGGCAATAGCTGCCCGGCACGCGCGGCGATCTGCACGTCGCCGTGGGCCATGGCGCTGGTGGCCATGTCGAAAACGATCGGATCATGCCCCGCGCACGGCGCGGCGAAGGCGATGGGGTTGGTGCCGAACAACGGTTTGCGCGCACCGTGCGGTACCACGCAGGTCATGCTGTTGACCACGCTCAGCGCGACCAGGCCTTCATCAGCAAACGGCTCGACATCGGGCCACAGCGCAGCGAAATGGTGCGAGTTGTGGATCGCCAGCACGGCGATGCCGGCGCTGCGGGCCTTTTCCACCAGCAGCCCACGCGCCGCTGCCAGGGCGGGCTGGGCGAAGCCACCGGCGGCATCCACGCGCACGTAGCCTGGCGCCACATCGGTCACCTGTGGCGTGGCACGCCCGTCGACCCAGCCACTGGCCAAGGTCGAAACATAACCGGGAATACGAAACACGCCGTGGCTGTGGGCGCCATCGCGCTGGGCACTGGTGCAATTGTGGGCAAGCACGGTGGCCACCGCTTCGCTGCAGCCGTGGCGCTGAAAGATCGCTTGCAACAGCTCCTGCAATGCAATGAAGGGCACGCGCACGAGCGGGCTGGTGGAAGGTGCGGACATCTGTAGCTCCTTTCTTGGAATTGGAATGGCAACAGCGTGTGCAACGACAAAAACTTTCCGATAAGTGACAGCTATCTGTCAATTGTTGACGCCATGACAGAAAACAGCCATTTTCTATTCCACGCCTCGCCTGGAGCAGCAGCATGAGCCAACCGATCAAGCAACGCCTGGAAAACAGCCTGCCCGGGGCCGCCGCCTCAGGCCGCAAGATCGCCAGCTACATGCTCGCCAACCTGCACGAACTGCCGTTCCAGACCTCGGCCAGCATTGCTGCCAAGCTGGGTGTAAGCGAATCCAGCGTCGGTCGCTTCTGCCGCTCCCTCGGTTATGCCCATCTCAAGGCGCTCAAGCAAGACCTGCAGAGCGACCTCGGCGATGGGCCATGGCTGGTGGGTGATCGCCTGCAAGAATATCGCCAGAACGAGGACGTCAGCGACAACGCCGGCAGCCTGGAGCTGGAAATGGCCGCCCTGGTACGTGTCCACGAATACCGCCAAAGCGGCGCCTGGCACGCCGTGGCAAAACGCCTGGCGGAAAAGCCGCGGGTGTGCATCGCCGGCTTCCAGACCGAGCGCGGCATCGCCATGTGCATGAGCCACCTGCTGCAATACCTGCGCGACGGCGTACTGCTGGTCGATGGCAGCGCCGGGCACTTCGGCGACGTGCTGCTCGGGCGCAGCGAGGACGCCACCCTGGTGGTGTTCGAAGCCCGCCGCTATTCACGCCATGCCCTGCAGCTGTGCCAGAAGGCACGTGCCGCCGGCATCCCGGTCACGCTGGTGACCGACACCTTCTGCGACTGGGCTGATGCCCATGCCGACGAAGTGTTCCGCATCCCCACCGAATTCAATCTGTTCTGGGAATCCACCGCGACCATGCTGTCGTGGGTGCACCTGATGGTCAACGAGGTCTGCAAGAAGCTCGGGCCTGATGTTGAAAAACGCTTGGAAGCGACTGCCGCTCTACATAACGAGTTCGTCGGCTACACCTCGTGGCCCGCGGGCAAACAACAATAGCAAGAGTGCAAGAGGTGCGAGATGAACAAGACCATGGCCATGCTGGGTGCGTGCGCTTTGCTGCTGGCAGGCAACGCCAGTGCCGAAACCCTGCGCTTCGCCACCGAAGGTGCCTACCCGCCCTTCAACTATGTCGATGCCGATAACCAGCTGCACGGCTTCGACATCGACATCACCCACGCCCTGTGCGAACAGATGAAGGTCGAATGCACCCTGGTCGCCCAGGACTGGGAAGGCATCATCCCGGCCCTGATGGCGCGCAAGTACGATGCCGTGGTGGCGTCGATGATCGACACCGAGGAACGGCGCAAGAAGATCGCCTTCACCGACCACTACTACCGCACCCCACTGACCGTCGCCGTGGCCAAGGACAGCAAGATCAGCGACGCCCAGACCCGCTTCGACGGCTATACCGTCGGCGCCCAGTCGTCTTCGACCCAAGCCATCTATGCCGAAGACGTGTACGCCAAGGCCGGCGCCGACGTGAAACTGTACCCGACCATGGACGAGGCTAACGCCGACCTCGCCGCCGGCCGCCTGGACGGCGTGATCGCCGACAAGTTCCCGCTGCACGAGTGGATGAACAAGAACGGCGGTGACTGCTGCAAGATCCTCGGCGATGTTGCCGACACCAAGGCCGACGCCGCCATTGCCGTGCGCAAGGACGACGACGCCCTGCGCCAGCGGCTGAACAGCGCACTGGCCGCGATCGTCGCCAACGGCACCTACCAGAAGATTGCCAGCAAGTACTTTGCCTTCGATATCTACAACTGATCTTCGGAAAACTGCGCTATCGCTGTAGGAGCGGCCTTGTGTCGCGAAAGGGCTGCGTAGCGGCCCCAGGAATTATGCAACCGCACAGATTGCTGGGGCCGCTCTGCGGCCCTTTCGCGACACAAGGCCGCTCCTACACAGAAGTCGCGCAGCCCATCCAAGGGGTTCGTCATGCTCGATCAATTGTCCTTGCTGTCCTTCGCCAGCGGAGGCTGGGGCCAGGCGTTGCTGGCCGGCGCGCTGGTTACCGTTTCCCTGGCCCTGGCCTGCCTGCCCATCGGCCTGCCACTGGGCCTGGCGGTCGCCCTGGCGGCGCGCTCGCGCAAGCGCTTTGCGCGCGCCTGGGCTACCACGTTCTCCACCGTGTTCCGCGGCCTGCCCGAGCTGCTGACCTTGCTGATCATCTATTACGGCTGCCAGATCGCCGCGCAAAAGCTGCTGGCGGCGATGGGTTATGAAGGCGAGTTCCTGATCAATACCTTCCTGGCCGCGATGATCGCCTTCAGCCTGGTCTTCGCGGCGTTCTCCAGCGAAATCTGGCTGGCTGCGTTCAAGACCCTGCCCAAAGGGCAACTGGAGGCCTGCTCGGCCCTGGGCCTGAGCAAGCGCACCGGGTTCTTCAAGGTGGTGCTGCCGCAACTGACCCGCATCGCCCTGCCGGGGCTGTCGAACAACTGGCTGTCTCTGCTCAAGGACACCTCGCTGGTGTCGACCATCTCGCTGGTCGACCTGATGCGCCAGACCAACCTGGCGGTCAGCGTGACCAAGGAGCCGATGTTCTTCTATGGCGTCGCCTGCCTGGGTTACCTGCTGTTTTCGGCCGCCTCGGGACGGGTGTTCGCCTATATCGAACGCCGCAGCAACCGCCACCTGCAAGGAGCACGCGCATGAGTGCCGAACAACTGCTGGGCCTGGTGCTGGACCCGGACCTGCTGGACCGCTACGGCCCGCGCTTCGTCGATGGCCTGCTGGTGACTGCCAAGCTGGTGGCGATCTCCTTCAGCCTGGGCGCCGTGTTCGGCCTGCTGCTGGCCCTGGCGCGCCTGTCGCGCCACCAGCTGCTGCAGCGCATGGCGGCTGGCTACATCTACTTCTTCCGCGGCTCGCCACTGCTGGCACAGCTGTTCTTGCTGTATTACGGCCTGGGTTCGCTCAAGGGCTTCTGGCAGGACGTGGGCCTCTGGTGGTTCTTCCGGGAAGCCTGGTTCTGCACCTTGCTGGCGTTCACCCTGAACACCGCCGCCTACCAGGCCGAGATCTTCCGCGGCAGCCTGATGGCCGTCGCGCCGGGCCAGTACGAAGCGGCACGCGCGCTGAACCTCAAACGCTCGACCACCTTCTTCAAGGTGATCTTGCCGCAATCGTTGCTGGTGGCCATCGGCCCGCTGGGCAACGAGCTGATCCTGATGATCAAGGCCAGCGCCATCGCGTCCCTGGTGACCATCTATGACCTGATGGGCGTGACCAAACTGGCGTTCTCGCGCAGTTTCGACTTCCAGATCTACCTGTGGGCCGCGGTGCTCTACCTGCTGATCGTCGAACTGGTACGGCGCTTGCTCAAACACCTGGAAGCCCGCCTGGGCCGCCACCTGAACTGAACGAAGGATACATCCATGCATTGCCAGACCCTTGTTCTTGGCGCCGGCATCGTCGGCGTCAGCACCGCATTGCACCTGCAGGCTCGCGGGCGCCAGGTGATCCTGATCGACCGTGACGACCCCGGTAGCGGCACCAGCCATGGCAACGCCGGGCTGATCGAGCGCTCCAGCGTGATCCCCTATGCCTTCCCCCGGCAGTTTGGCGCCTTGCTGCGCTATGGCCTGAACCGCCAGCCAGATGTGCGCTACAGCCTGCTGCACCTGCCCAAGGCGGCTCCATGGCTGCTGCGCTATTGGCGACAGTCGGCGCCCGGGCGCCTGGCCGGGGCAGCGGCCGACATGCTGCCGCTGGTGCAGCGAAGCGTCGAGGAACACGACGCGCTGATCCAGGCGGCCGGCCTTGAAGGGCTGATCCAGGCCAAAGGCTGGATCGAGGTGTATCGCGACCCGGCGCTGTTCGAACAGGCCAAGGCCGAGCTCAAGGGCCTGGCCCGTTATGGCCTGCAATACGAAATCCTCGAACGCGGCCAACTGCAGGCCCGCGAGCATCAGCTCGACAGTGCCGTGGTCGGCGGCATCCACTGGCTCGACCCGAAGACCGTCAACAACCCGGGCGCCCTTACCCGTGGCTATGCCGCCCTGTTCGTGCAGCGTGGCGGGCAGTTCCTGCATGGCGATGCGCGCAGCCTGCGCCAGGCGGGCAGCCAGTGGCAGGTCGACAGCCAGCGCGGGCCGATTACCGCCGACGAGGTGGTGGCCTGCCTGGGCCCGCAGTCGGGCGAGCTCTACGAGCGCCTGGGCTACCGCATTCCGCTGGGCATCAAGCGCGGTTACCACATGCACTACGCCACCCGCGACGGCGCGCAGCTGCAGCATTCGATCTGCGACACCCAGGGCGGCTATGTACTGGCCCCCATGGCCCGCGGCGTGCGCCTGACCACCGGTATCGAGTTCGCCGCCAGCGACGCGCCGGGCAACGAAATCCAGCTCAGGCGCTGCGAGGCCCTGGCCCGCAAGCTGTTCCCGGCCCTTGGCGAGCGCCTCGATGACAAACCTTGGCTCGGCCGCCGGCCGTGCCTGCCCGACATGCGCCCGGTGATCGGCCCGGCGCCCCGGCACAAAGGCCTGTGGTTCAACTTCGGCCACGCCCACCACGGCCTCACCCTCGGACCGGTCAGCGGCCGCCTGGTGGCCGAGCTGCTTACCGGCGAACGCCCCTTCACCGACCCTGCGCCCTACAGCGCGGCACGTTTCGACTGACACCCAGCGGGAGAACAACAACATGACCGCCCCCATGAGCGTTGCCAGCCTTGCCCCCGAACCCGACCCACGCCCGGAGCTGATCCGCATCGAGGGCCTGAACAAGCACTATGGCGCCTTCCATGTGCTGCGCGACATCGACCTGCAGGTGCGCGAAGGCGAGCGCATTGTGTTGTGTGGCCCGTCCGGCTCGGGCAAATCGACGCTGATCCGTTGCATCAACCGCTTGGAGATCGCCCAGCAAGGCAGCATCCAGGTCGCCGGCACCGACCTGGCCGCCAATACGCGCCAGGCGGCCCAGGTACGCAGCGAGATCGGCATGGTGTTCCAGCACTTCAACCTGTTCCCGCACATGACTGTGCTCGACAACTGCCTGCTGGCGCCCACCAGTGTGCGCGGCCTGTCGCGCAAGGACGCCGAAGAACGGGCGCGCATGTACCTGAACAAGGTCGGCATCGAGAGCCAGGCGCACAAGTACCCCAGCCAGTTGTCCGGCGGCCAGCAGCAGCGCGTGGCGATTGCCCGGGCACTGTGCATGAAGCCGCGCATCATGCTGTTCGATGAGCCGACCTCGGCGCTCGACCCAGAGATGGTCGCCGAGGTGCTGGACGTGCTGGTGCAACTGGCTGGCACCGGCATGACCATGCTCTGCGTCACCCATGAAATGGGCTTTGCCCGCCAGGTGGCGGAACGGGTGCTGTTCCTCGAGGGCGGGCAGATCATCGAAGACAGCCCGCCCGAGGTATTCTTCAGCCAGCCGCGCACCGCGCGAGCCAAGGCCTTCCTGGCGCAGATACTCCACTGAGCCGCCGATCATTGCAGCGCTGCAATGATCCAACTGCGTCGTTAAATATTATTGACCTTACCCCCTGCCAAACCCTTGCCGGCTCAGGCCCGCAAGGGTTCAGCCCCCGTATTTCGGCGCCTTTACCGCTTTTTGCTCGTTTGACATATCGAACGGCTCTGGCAAGCTATCTACAAGCCCCGACCGGAATCGTCCACTGACGAACCGGCAGTGCTCGGGACTTCAGGTAGCACATCAAGGCCAAGAGCCGTGCACCTGCACAACAACGACAGGCAGAGCCCTGTCATAAGGTGACATATGTCCAACAGCAACATTGGCAACAAGCAACCCTCCCTGCGCAAACCCGTCGTCCTGATGACCATGGGCAGCCAAGAGCGCAAAGGCCATGACTATCAGGTCATGACCCACAAATACATCACCCCGCTGGTCGACTTCGCCGATTGCGTCCCGGTACTGGTGCCTACCTGCTGTGGCATCGAAGACCTCGAGACCTATCTGGACATGGCCGACGGCGTATACCTGACCGGTGCAGGCAGCAACATCGAGCCAAGCCTGTACGGCCAGGAAAACCAGACCCCGGGCAAAGGCCAGGACGTCAACCGCGACCTGTTCGACATCCCGCTGGTCAAGGCAGCGCTCAAGCGCGGCCTGCCAATCTTCGGCATCTGCCGCGGCATGCAGGAAATCAACGTTGCCCTGGGCGGCGACATCTACCAGAAGGTCTACGCCGAACCTGGCTTCAACGACCACCGGGAAAACCCGGAAGATCCGGTCGATGTGCAGTACGCCCAGGTGCATGGTGTGAAGATCAAGCCGGGCAGCTGGCTGCGTGAAACCCTGGGCACCGACGAGATCCGCGTGAACTCGCTGCACGGCCAGGGCCTGCGCAACCTGGGCGCCGGCATCGAGCCGATCGCCCACGCCGAAGACGGCCTGGTCGAGGCGATCCACGCCCCGAGCATCTCGCCGTTCCTGTTTGCCGTGCAGTGGCACCCGGAATGGCAAGCGGCGAAGAACCCTGATTCGATCAAGATCTTCCAGGCCTTCGGCGATGCCTGCCGCGCACAGGTGCGCAAAAGCCAGATCAAGCGCCAACAGGCCGCCTGATAGCCGGTTTCAGCTTCGTTAGCTTTGATCGCGGGGCGGCGCAAGGTCGCCCCCGCTTCCCCGGTCACCCTCTGCTGGTCCCAGAACACTTCCCGTGGAAGCGGGCGGCGGGCGTGTGCCTGTCTCCGCGATCGTTTTTTCATTCCCCCGCAAGAGATACGATGACTGCCCTGTGGTTGTCGTAAGATCTTCTGCGCCTGGGAGATCGAGCGCCGCCCGCGCGGCGCATCGCGGATGAATCCGCTCCTACATTTGTTGCAACGTGCAGAACCTGTTACGCCATGGTCGTCTGCCTTGGCGCCTGTCTTAAGCCCTGCATACAGGGCGGACAGCGGTGTCCCCACAGGAGTGATTGGCCCGAAACAGATGTAGCGCCGCCCGCGCGGCGCATCGCGGATGAATCCGCTCCTACATTTGTTGCAACGTGCCGAACCTGTTACGCCATGGTCGCCTGCCTTGGCGCCTGTCTTAAGCCCTGCATACAGGGCGGACAGCGGTGCCCCTACAGGAGTGATTGGCCCGAAACAGATGTAGCACCGCCCGCGCGGCGCATCGCGGATGAATCCGCTCCTACATTTGTTGCAACGTGCCGAACCTGTTACGCCATGGTCGTCTGCCTTGGCGCATGTCTTAAGCCCTGCATACAGGGCGGACAGCGGTGCCCCCACAGGAGTGATTGGCCCGAAACAGATGTAGGAGCGGATTCATCCGCGATGCGCCGCGCGGGCGGCGCTCGATAGGCGCACCCACACACATCCCGAGCCGTACCCCATGGCATCCCCGCAAAAAATTCTGCAAAAGGGACTAGTCATCGTGCAGGTTGTACGATAACTTACCTCCAACGCAGAACAACACCTTCACCCCAAGCGCCACAGGATGCCAACAACAATGAATCCACAAGAACTGAAATCCATCCTCTCCCACGGCCTGCTGTCTTTCCCGGTCACCGATTTCAATGCCCAGGGCGACTTCAACCAGGCTGGCTACATCAAGCGCCTGGAGTGGCTGGCCCCGTACGGCGCCAGCGCCCTGTTCGCCGCCGGCGGCACCGGTGAGTTCTTCTCCCTGGCCGCCAGCGAGTACAGCCAGGTGATCAAGACCGCGGTCGACACCTGCGCCAAGTCGGTGCCTATCCTCGCCGGCGTCGGTGGCTCTACCCGCCAGGCCATCGAATACGCGCAAGAAGCCGAGCGCCTGGGGGCCAAAGGCCTGCTGCTGCTGCCGCACTACCTCACCGAAGCCAGCCAGGACGGCGTCGCCGCCCACGTCGAAGCGGTGTGCAAATCGGTCAACATCGGTGTGGTGGTGTACAACCGCAACGTCTCCCGCCTGAACGCCAACCTGCTGGAGCAACTGGCCGAGCGCTGCCCGAACCTGATCGGTTACAAGGACGGCCTGGGTGACATCGAGCTGATGGTGTCGATCCGTCGCCGCCTGGGCGACCGTTTCAGCTACCTGGGTGGCCTGCCGACCGCCGAGGTGTATGCTGCGGCTTACAAGGCGCTGGGTGTACCGGTCTACTCGTCGGCGGTGTTCAACTTCATTCCGAAGACCGCGATGGACTTCTATCACGCTATCGCCCGTGACGATCACGCCACCGTGGCCAAGCTGATCGACGATTTCTTCCTGCCGTATCTGGACATCCGCAACCGCAAGGCCGGCTACGCCGTGAGCATCGTCAAGGCCGGTGCCAAGATCGCCGGTTACGACGCAGGCCCGGTACGCACCCCGCTGACCGACCTGACCGCAGAAGAGTACGAAATGCTCGCAGCGCTGATGGACAAGATGGGTCCGCAATAAGCGCACCCCGCGGCCTGCCATTGCCGCATCCGGAGTGGGCCCGCCCCGCTCCGGCTACAACTCGTGAGCCCGCACAAAAATAACTAGTGGGAGTATTACCAGCATGCAAGCGACTAAAAAGACGCATGTGCGCTACCTGATCCTGTTCATGCTGTTTCTGGTGACCACGATCAACTACGCAGACCGAGCAACCATCGCCATCGCAGGCTCCAGCCTGCAGAAAGACCTCGGCATTGACGCCGTCACCCTTGGTTATATTTTCTCCGCCTTCGGATGGGCTTACGTGGCCGGGCAAATCCCCGGTGGCTGGCTGCTGGACCGCTTCGGTTCGAAGAATGTCTACGCCTTCAGTATCTTCACCTGGTCGCTGTTCACCCTGCTGCAGGGCTTTGTCGGCGGCCTGCCGGTGGCCTGGGCAGTGGTGACACTGTTCACCCTGCGCTTTCTCGTCGGCTTTGCCGAAGCCCCGTCGTTCCCGGGCAATGCCCGTATCGTCGCGGCCTGGTTCCCGACCCAGGAACGCGGTACCGCCTCGGCGATCTTCAACTCGGCGCAGTACTTCGCCACCGCACTGTTCGCCCCGATCATGGGCTGGATCGTGTTCAGCTTCGGCTGGGAGCACGTATTCGTGGTCATGGGTGCGCTGGGCATCGTGTTCTCCATGGTGTGGCTGAAGACCATCTACAACCCGCGCCAGCACCCACGCATCAGCCAAAGTGAACTCGAACATATCGAGCAGAACGGCGGCCTGGTCGACATGGACCAGAAGCGCGGCAACGACGGCCCGAAATGGGGCTACATCAAGCAACTGCTGACCAGCCGCATGCTGCTGGGCGTGTACCTGGGCCAGTACTGCATCAACGCCATCACCTACTTCTTCCTCACCTGGTTCCCGGTGTACCTGGTGCAAGAACGTGGCATGACCATCCTCAAGGCCGGCTTCATCGCCTCACTGCCGGCGGTGTGCGGCTTCATTGGTGGCGTACTCGGTGGAGTGATCTCGGACTGGCTGCTGCGCCGCGGCAACTCGCTGACCTTCTCGCGCAAGCTGCCGATCGTCTGCGGCCTGTTGCTGTCGACCACCATGGTGTTCTGCAACTATGTGGACGCTGAGTGGATGGTGGTCGGTTTCATGACCCTGGCGTTTTTCGGCAAGGGCATCGGTGCACTCGGCTGGGCCGTGGTGGCAGACACCTCGCCCAAACAGATCGCCGGGCTGTCCGGTGGCCTGTTCAACACCTTCGGCAACATCGCGTCGATCACCACGCCGATTGTCATCGGTTACATCATCAGCGCCACCGGCTCGTTCAAGTGGGCCCTGGTGTATGTGGGCGCCAACGCCCTGGTAGCGGTGTTCAGCTACCTGGTGATCGTCGGCCCGATCAAGCGTATCGAACTGCGCGAAGATGCCCCAAAGCCACAGCCTGAGCCAGCCGCCAACGGCGAACTGGCCAGCTCGCGGCACTGAGTGAACACGCCCGCGCCGGCCAAAGCCTGCGCGGGCGGATGTACAAAAAGCCTGAGAACCTGACAAGTAGGGCCCAAACATGCAGTTGATCGAACATTCCGACTCGCCCCGCTACGTCCGCCTGCACGACGACGATAACGTCGTGGTGGTGGTCAACGACGGCGGCCTGGGCGAAGGCGCCCGCTTCGCCGATGGCCTGACCCTGGTCGAAGGCGTGCCACAGAGCCACAAGGTGGCCACCGTGCTGATCGCCAAGGGCGAGCCGGTACGCCGCTACGGGCAGATCATCGGTTATGCGCTGGAAGACCTGCGCCAGGGCAGCTGGGTGCAGGAAAGCCAGCTGGCCATGCCTGCCGCCCCGGAGCTGGACAGCCTGCCGCGCTGCGACGCGGTACCGGATGCCCTGCCAGCACTGGACGGTTTCACTTTCGAAGGCTACCGCAACGCCGACGGCACCGTCGGCACCCGCAACATCCTCGGCATCACCACCACCGTGCAATGTGTGACCGGCGTGCTGGAGCACGCGGTCAAGCGTATCCGCAGCGAACTGCTGCCCAAGTACCCCAACGTCGATGACGTGGTCGCCCTCACCCACAGCTACGGCTGCGGCGTAGCGATCAACGCCCGCGACGCCTATATCCCGATCCGCACCGTGCGCAACCTGGCGCGCAACCCCAACCTGGGCGGCGAAGCGTTGGTGATCAGCCTGGGCTGCGAAAAGCTCCAGGCCGGCCAGGTGATGCACGACAACGACCCGTCGGTGGACCTCAGCGAACCGTGGTTGTATCGCCTGCAGGACGCCAGCCTCGGCTTCGGCGAGATGATCGAGCAGATCATGGGCCTGGCCGAAACCCGACTGAAGAAACTCGACCAGCGCCGCCGCGAAACAGTGCCCGCCAGCGAGCTGATCCTCGGCATGCAGTGCGGCGGCAGTGACGCGTTCTCTGGCATTACCGCCAACCCGGCACTGGGCTTTGCCGCCGACCTGCTGGTACGGGCCGGCGCCACCGTGCTGTTCTCGGAGGTGACCGAAGTACGCGACGCCATCTACATGCTCACTTCGCGCGCCGAAAACCAGGAAGTCGCCGATGCCTTGGTGCGCGAAATGGACTGGTACGACCGTTACCTGCAACAAGGCGCGGCAGACCGCAGCGCCAACACCACGCCGGGCAACAAGAAAGGCGGCCTGTCGAACATCGTCGAGAAGTCCCTCGGCTCGATCGTCAAATCCGGCAGCGCCGCCATCCAGGGCGTGCTTGGCCCGGGCGAGCGGGTCAACCGCAAGGGCCTGATCTTCTGCGCAACCCCAGCCAGCGACTTCGTCTGCGGCACCCTGCAACTGGCCGCTGGGATGAACCTGCATGTGTTCACCACCGGCCGCGGCACGCCGTATGGCCTGGCCATGGCGCCGGTGGTCAAGGTCTGCACCCGTACCGAGCTGGCCCAACGCTGGCCAGACCTGATCGACATTGACGCCGGGCGCATCGCCAGCGGCCGCTCGACCATCGAAGCGCTGGGCTGGGAGCTGTTCCACTACTACCTGGACGTGGCCAGTGGCCGCAAGCAGACCTGGGCCGAACAGCACCGCCTGCACAACGACATCACCCTGTTCAACCCGGCACCGATTACCTGATGAGTCGGGCTGGCTCGCTACCCCATGTGTCGCGGTCCCTGTGGGAGCAGGTTTACCCGCGAAGCAGGCGACTCGGTGGATGGCACCGGCTTCGCCGGTGTTCGCGGGTAAACCCGCTCCCACAAGGGCCAGTCACGCCTGCCTGAATAGTCTTCACCCTTCAGCTACTTCTACAGGAGCACCCCATGCCTGAGATCCTCGGTCACAACTTCATCGCCGGCCAGCGCAGCGCTGCTGGCCCGCAACGCCTGCAGAGCCTGGACGCCACCACCGGCGAGGCCCTGCCCTACAGCTTCGCCCAGGCCACTGAAGGCGAAGTGGACCAGGCAGCCAAGGCTGCCGCCGCCGCATTTGTCGAATTTCGCAACCTGAAACCGGCCCGCCGCGCCGAGTTCCTCGACGCCATCGCTGCCGAACTGGACGAACTGGACGACGCCTTTGTCGCTATCGTCAGCCGCGAGACCGCCCTGCCTGCCGCCCGCATTCAGGGCGAGCGCGGCCGCACCAGCGGCCAGATGCGCCTGTTCGCCCAGGTGCTGCGCCGTGGCGATTTCCTCGGTGCGCGGATCGACCTCGCTCTGCCCGAACGCCAGCCGCTGCCGCGCGTGGATCTGCGCCAGATGCGCATCGGCGTTGGCCCGGTGGCCGTGTTCGGTGCCAGCAACTTCCCGCTGGCCTTCTCCACCGCCGGTGGTGACACCGCCGCCGCCCTGGCCGCCGGTTGCCCGGTGGTGTTCAAGGCGCACAGCGGCCACATGGCCACCGCCGATCTGGTGGGTTGCGCCATCCAGCGCGCCGCCGAGCGCACCGGCATGCCCAAGGGCGTGTTCAACATGGTGTTCGGTGCTGGCGTCGGCGAACCGCTGGTCAAGCACCCGGCCATCCAGGCCGTCGGCTTCACCGGCTCGCTCAAAGGCGGTGATGCCCTGTGCCGCATGGCCGCCGAGCGCCCGCAGCCGATCCCGGTGTTCGCCGAGATGTCCAGCATCAACCCGGTGATCATCCTGCCGGGTGCCCTGGCCAAGCGCGGCGAGGCCATCGCCCGCGAGCTGGCCGGCTCCGTGTGCATGGGGGCCGGGCAGTTCTGCACCAACCCAGGCCTGGTCATCGGCCTGCAATCGGCACAGTACAGCCAGCTGCTCGCCGACCTCGGCCAGCACCTGGACCAGCAAGCCGGGCAAACCATGCTTAACGCCGGCGGCCTGCGCAGCTATGTCGGCGGCCTGGAGCACCTGCACGCCCACGCGGGTATCGAGCACCTGGCCGGCCAGGCTCAGCAAGGCAGCCAGGCCCGTGCCCAGCTGTTCAAGGCCGATGCCCGCCTGCTGGTGGAGGCCGACCCGCTGCTGCAGGAAGAAGTGTTCGGCCCGACCACTGTGGCGGTCGAGGTCAAGGACCAGGCGCAACTGCGTGACGCCCTGCTTGGCCTGCGCGGCCAGCTGACCGCCACGCTGATCGGCGAGCCGGAAGACTTCGAAGCCTACGCCTGGCTGGTGCCGCTGCTGGAAGAGAAAGTCGGCCGTATCCTGGTCAACGGCTACCCGACCGGGGTGGAAGTGTGCGACGCGATGGTTCACGGCGGGCCCTACCCGGCCACCTCCGATGCCCGCGGCACCTCGGTCGGCACCCTGGCCATCGACCGTTTCCTTCGCCCGGTGTGCTACCAGAACTACCCGCAGGCGCTGCTGCCGGAGGCGCTGCGTGACGGCAACCCGCTGGGGCTGCGTCGCCTGGTCAATGGGCAGTGGAGCGAAGGCGCGGTCTGAGTACGAAAAAGGCCCTGCTTGCAGGGCCTTCTTTTTGCCTGTCTCGAGGCATGCGTCGCCTGTGAGAGCGAGCGCCGCCCGCGCGGCGCATCGCGGATAAATCCGCTCCTACATCTGTTGCAACGTGCCGAACCTGTTACGCCATTGTCGCCTGCCTTGGTGCATGTCTTGAGTCTTGCAAACCGGCTGACAACGATAGCCTCACAGACATGGCCACGTTGCAACAGATGTAGGAGCGGATTTATCCGCGATGCGCCGCGCGGGCGGCGCTCGATTTATGCCCCGCCGCATCAATCACGGCAAGCACCCTCAGCCCAACCTCATACCCCCTGCGCTTCGGCCTCTTCATGGGCCTGGCGCAAGCGCTCGCGGCTGTTGCTCAGGTGCATGCGCATGGCCATCTTCGCGCCTTCGCTGTCACGCCGGGCAATGGCTTCGTAGATCGCCTCATGCTCATGCATCAGGCGGCTCATGTAATGCGCCTGGTCATCATGGGCCAACCGTGCCGAATTCAGCCGGGTCCGCGGAATGATGCTGGTGCCCAGATGGTTGATGATATCGGCAAAGTAGTGGTTGCCGCTGGCCTGGGCAATACGCAGGTGGAACTGGAAGTCCGCCGACACCGCGTCAGTGGCATGCGCAGCACCCTCGTTGAGCTCGTCCAGTGCCGCGCGCATGCCGGCCAGCTCTTCGTCGCTGCGCCGTTGCGCCGCCAGGCCCGCCGACTCGATTTCCAAGGCGATGCGCAGCTCCAGCACCGCCAGCACCTCGCGCAAGGTCACCACGGTCGCCGGGTCGATGCGAAAGCCTCCGGTCGCCGGGGCATCCAGCACGAAGGTGCCAATGCCATGGCGCGTCTCGACCTGCCCGGCCGCCTGCAGCCGGGAGATCGCCTCACGCACCACGGTGCGGCTGACGCCCTCCTCGGCCATGATCTGCGATTCGGTCGGCAGCTTGTCGCCGCGCTTGAGCTGGCCGCTGCGAATGCGCTCGGTCAGCACCGTGACCAGTTCCTGGGCCAGACTGCGCGGTTTGCGCCGGGTCCTTGCCTGTACCTGCTGCTCTGTCATGCCCTGTATTTCACCTTGAAAGACAGCCGTCATGATAGCGCAAGCAGTTGTACG
The DNA here is from genome assembly GCF_003269045.1 of Pseudomonas sp. URMO17WK12:I7. Taxonomy (NCBI): domain Bacteria; kingdom Pseudomonadati; phylum Pseudomonadota; class Gammaproteobacteria; order Pseudomonadales; family Pseudomonadaceae; genus Pseudomonas; species Pseudomonas sp. URMO17WK12:I7. Next base: position 82,238 of record NZ_QLTL01000022.1, read on the forward strand.
ATCACATACACCCGACGCGGTATTTCATCAAAGCACTGCGCCAGGTGCACGCCCCAGCACGCGTGCGTATTCATCGCGAGCATTCTGCTCGGTGAACTCGCCCGCCCACTTCGCGACTACCACCGTCGCCACGCTGTTGCCGATGGTGTTGCACGCGGCCATGGCCATGGACATGAAGCGGTATACGCCAAACAACAGTGCCAGGCCTTCGACCGGCAACACCCCGATGGCGGTAACCGTGGCCGCAAACACCACGAAGCTACCACCCGACACTGCTGCCGCGCCCTTGGAGGTCACCAACATGATCGCCAGGATGCCCAACTGCTGCTCCCAGCCCAGCGGCACGCCGTAGGCATTGGCGATGAACAGCACGCTCAGCGACATGTACAGGGAGGTGCCATCGAGGTTGAAGGCATAGCCGGTCGGCAGCACCAGCCCCACGCTCTGCTTCGAGCAGCCGAACCGCTCGAGCTTCTGCAGCAGGCGTGGCAAGGCGCTTTCCGAAGAAGCGGTGCCGAGCACGATGAAAATCTCGTCCTTGATGTACGCCAGGAAACGCAAGAAGCTGAAGCCGGACAACCGGCACACCGCGCCCAGCACCACGAACAGGAAAAACGCCACCGCGACATAGAACATCAGCACCAGGTTGGCCAGCGACATCAGCACCGCCGAGCCATTGCTGCCCACGGCGTAGGCCACCGAACCGAAGGCGCCCAGCGGGGCGAACTTCATGATCAGGTTGATGAACTCGAAGAAGCATTCCGAGACGCGGTTCAGCCCGTCCTCGATCACTTGCCGGCGCTCATGCTTGAGCGCCAGCAAGGCGAAGCCGAACAAAACGGCGATCACCAGCACCTGCAGAAGCTGGCCACCGGCGAAGGCACCGACGAAGTTGTCGGGGAAGATGGCGTAGATGAAGTCCATGGTCGATGTCGGCGCGTGGCCCTTGGCGACCGCCGCTGTGGCGGCTGCCGAGGCGGCACTGCTGGCGTGGGCACCGTGCATGCCCGAGCCAATGCCGATCAGGTTGCCCCACAGCAGGCCGATGGCCAGGGCCAGGGTCGACAATACCTCGAAGTACACCAGCGCACGCCAGCCGACCTTGCCGACGCGCTTGATGTCGCCGGCCGACGCAATGCCATGGACCACGGTGAAGAACACCAGCGGTGCGACGGCGGTCTTGATCAGCTTGAGAAAGATATCCCCGAGGATCTTGAACTTGGCAGCGAGCTCGGGGGCGATGAAACCGAAGGCGATGCCCAGCAGCATCGCCGCGACGACCTGGAAGGTCAGGTCCTTGTACAACGGTTTTTTCAGCGTGGAAGACATGGCTGTATTCTCATTGTTCTTGTAGAAAACGACGGGGCCTGCTGCCAGCACGGGCCCCGGTAGCAATCAGCGAGCGACCGCACCCGGGCGGGCCAGCGCCAAGTCGACCATCTGCGGGGCCATGCCCAGGTAGTTGGTCGGGTCGCACAGGGCTTCCAGGGTGGCCAGGTCCAGGCGCGCAGTGGCCTCGCCTTGGGCCTGCAGGGCCTCGAGCAGGCTGATGCCCTGGTCGTTGGCCATACGGCAGGCGGCGTAGACCACGTCGTGCGCGACCTGGCGGCCAAGCGCCGGGGCCAGGCCCATCATCACCGCCTCGGCGACGATCAGGCCCTGGGTCATGTCGAGGTTCTTGCGCATGCGCTCGGTGCGCACGTCCAGGCCAGCCAGCATGAAGCGCGCCTGGCCCAGGGAGGCTGCGGTCAGGGCGAAGGCTTCGGGGATAGCAATCCACTCTGCCTGCCATGGGCCGGTGGAGCGCTCGAAGTCCTGGATCATCGCGTCAAGCATCAGCCCGGCCTGCTGGCGCACGCCCTTGGCGGCGGCATACATCAGCTCGCAGGAGATCGGGTTGCGCTTCTGCGGCATGGTGCTGCTGGCGCCACGGCCCTTGACGAACGGCTCATAGGCTTCGCCCAGCTCGCTGGTCATCATCATCATGATGTCCAGCGCCACCTTGCCCAGCGAGGCGGTGACCAGGCCGAGGAAGTTGAGGGTTTCGGCCAGGCCGTCACGGGCCACGTGCCAGGTCGCCTGCGGCACGCCCAGGCCCAGTTCGTCCATCAGCGCGGCCTGCACCGCCAGGCCCTTGTCGCCCAACGAGGCCAGGGTACCGGCGGCGCCGGCGAACTGCCCCACTTCCACCCGCGGGCGCAGCTCGACCAGGCGCTCGGCGTGGCGGTCGAACATGCTCAGCCAGACCGCGCACTTGTAGCCGAAGGTAATCGGCAGTGCGTGCTGCAGGTGAGTACGGCCGGCCATCGGCGTGTCGCGGTAACGCAGCGCCAGCTCCGCCAGCAGGCCGCGTACAGCCTGCACATCACGCTCGACGATGGCCAGCGCGGCACGCACCTGCAGGACCACGGCGGTGTCCATGATGTCCTGGGTGGTTGCCCCCCAGTGCACGTAGCGGCCAGCCTCGCCACAGAGCTTGGACAGCTGTTCCACCAACGGCAGGATCGGGTAGCCGACGATCTCGGTCTCGTGCTGCATCAATGCCAGGTCCAGCGAGGCGTAGCGCGACAGCTCGGCGATCTGTGCGGCCACTTCGGTCGGAATTACCCCGCAGCGTGCCTCGGCCTTGGCCAGAGCCACTTCAACTTCGATATAGCGCTCGATCAGCGCCTGGTCAGAAAACACGGCGCGCATCTCGGCGGTGCCGAACATGTCACGAAACAGGGTGGAATCGAAAACGGTGGTGGACATGGGCAGGGATCCTGAAATGTTGTTATTGAGCGTACATATTTATTATGTCCGTACATAATTCTTGCCCCAGCACTGATACACTGTCAACCGGTGCATTTGACGGGACTGACCGAAGGCATGAACGAAACGCGATACGCCGTGGTGGCCAAGGACTTGATGGAAGGCATCGCCAGCGGCCGTTACCCGGTGGGCAGCCTGCTGCCGACCGAATTCGAACTGTGCGATCTGTATGAAGTGAGCCGGCACACGGTGCGGGCGGCGATCAACCAGTTGCTCAACCAAGGGCTGGTGTCGCGCCGCAAGCGGGTCGGCACCCGGGTCGAGGCCAGCAGCCCGCGGGGCGGCTATTCACAGTCGCTGGCGACAGTGGCGGACCTTGCGCACCTGGCAGAAACCCAGCAACGGGAGATCCAGGATGTGCGCCACTTCGTCGCCGACCTGAGTGAAGCGGCGCGCCTGGGGCTGGTGCCGGGTGAGCATTACTTTTGCGTGTCGAGCATCCGCGTCGATCGCCAGCACAATGCCGCGCCTCTGTGCTGGACCGACGTCTACGCCCAGCGCGACTACGCCGAGGTCATTGAACTGGCCCGCGAGCATCCTGATCAGCTGATCGCAGCGTTGATCGAGCAGCACTATGGCCGGGCGATCGCAGTCGTCGACCAGCAGGTTCGGGCGGTGTTGCTGACGGCGGAAATGGCGCGTGAGCTGAAGGCTGAGGCAGGCTCTCCGGGGCTGAAGATCATCCGCCATTACCGCGAAGAAAACGGCGACCTGATGGCGGTTTCCGAGACCGTGCACCCGGATGATCGCTTCACGCTGGTAACCCAGATGCGCCGGGACAAGGCGACTGGCTGAACGTTTTCATGGTCTGTCTTGGCCAGTTCGCAGGTAAACCCGCTCCCACAGCGATTGCGCAAACCGTGTGGGAGCAACTGTCTTATTGTGGAAGCTGGCCTTGTCAGCGATGGGGCGCGTAGCGCCCCGAGCCCGACTCTGTCAGGCATCGCCAGCAAGGCTGGATCCTATGAGTGAACTACCTGTTCCTGCCAGGGCGTTCCAGTCTTGAGCATCGCGTTCAGCCGCACTATCAATACCCGCATGCACGCCACCACTGCTACCTTCGCGCATTTCCCCTGCGCTCGCAGCGCGTTGTAACGCTCGCTGAAGTCTTTGTTATGCCGGATCACCACCCAACAGGCCATATAGAGCGCCCGCCTGACTTGTGAGCGCCCACCCCAGATTGAACGCTTGCCCGACTGCTTGCCGCTGTCCTGATTGAATGGCGCAACACCGACCAAGGCGGCAATTTCCTTCGTATCCACCTGACCCAGCTCTGGCAGCAAGGCCATCAGCTTTCCGGCAGTAATCAGACCAATTCCTTTGACTTGCGTGAGCTGTTTGACACGATCATCAGGCAAAGCTGCTGCCTGCTGTGCGATCTCCTGTTCCAGCGCTCGAATTTCACCCTTCAGATAGGCAATGTGTTGTTCCAGCCG